>JBCAWP010000020.1:0-16828 GCA_038534535.1 Pseudomonadota bacterium | reverse complement strand
GATGCTGATCCATCTGAGGCCGACCGGGCGTTTTTACGAACCCTGATCCTCCACGAGGATGAGGAGATGTTCATCCTCAACAAGCCTGCTGGGCTGGCTGTCCAGGGCGGCACGAATACGCGCCGCCATATCGATGGTTTGCTTGGTCTCCTGAAAACCGGCGAGCACCGCCCGAAGCTTGTCCACCGCCTCGATAAAGAAACGTCGGGTATTTTAGTCATTGCGCGTCACCCGGCGGCTGCCGCGCGTATTGGCGGCCTTTTTCGCGGGCGCGACCTCGATAAGGTGTACTGGGCGGTGACCGTGAAAGTGCCAAATCCCCGGGCGGGGCAGATTCGCTGCTGGATGGCGCGCGGCGACGGGTCACCGGAAATGCCAGACAAGGAGCGGATGTATCGCTCTGCACAGTCCAATGACGATGCGCGCCATGCCATCTCGGACTATGCGGTTGTGTCCACGGCTGCCCAGAAAGCGGCTTGGGTGGCGCTGAAGCCCCATACAGGGCGGACCCACCAATTGCGGTTCCATATGGAAGAAATCGGCACGCCGATCCTCGGGGATGACCGCTACAAAACCCGCGCCGAAGTACCCTCTGGGGTCGCGCCGGGCTTGCATCTCCATGCGCGCGCGATTGTGCTGCCCCGTCCGAACCGAAAGCCGATCACGATTACGGCCCCGCTGCCTACTCATATAGCAGAGACATTTGCAACGCTTGGTTTTCTGGAAGAGGAGGCGGGGCGCGACCCGCTGGCGCCATTCTTGTGATCGGGGTGGAGCAAGCGATTGCCGCAGGCTATGCCGCCTTCAAGGCCGGCGACCTTGCGACGGCGCGCCAGGCCCTTGCCGGGCAAACTCACCCGCAAGCAATTCACCTCCTGGGGCTCGTCGAAAAATCTGCCGGCAATTATTCAGAGGCGAGAACGCTGCTCACACATGCCGCCCAGCTTGCCCCGGACAATCCTGAGGTCTTCAATAATCTCGGGCTCTTGGAGCGTCTCGCCGGAAACCTCACAGCCGCCGAAGGCGCATTTCGCGCGGCGCTCTCCTTAAAACCTGATTTTCGCAGCGCACGTCTCAGCCTCGTGCGGACCCTGCACGGGCTTGAGCGAGACCACGAAGCGCTTGCGGAAGGCGCGCGACTCCTCGCGGCCGATCCTGATGATGTCGATGCGTTGGTGGCGATGGTCCACGCGGCGATTGGCGATAGTGATTGGGATCGTGCAAATGGATTTGCAGCACGCGCAAGCGCCCTCCGGCCGCAGAGCGCATTTGTGCGGCATGCCTCGGCTGCGGTGGCTCTTCATCTTGGCCAACTCGTCGAGGCAGAAGCGGCCTTGCGGGCCTTGCTCGCCGATGGCCACGACCATGCCGAAACCTGGTTTCTTCTGGCGAGAACGCTGGAGGAGGCTGGTGATCTCGATGCGGCGATGACCACCGCGGAAGAAGCGCTCACCCGGCATCCGTCAAAGGACCTTTTGCTGTTTCTCGCCGACTTGCATTGGATGCGCGGCGAAACCGAGCGTTTCGATGCCTGCCTGCAAAGCGCCATGGCAAATCCCGATTTGGCGCTGACAGCCATCGGCGCCCTGCGTAAAGCCGGTCATCTTGACCGTGCTTATAGCGCGCTGTCCGCACAGCCTGACCATATTGAGATGTCGCCTGCGGGCCTCTCGTTGCGGTCAGCGCTCTTCCTAGACGCGGGCGACGCGTCCGCTGCACTTCAGGCGGCGCGAGACGCGTGCAGGACCGGTCAGGACGTGACGGACAATTTGCACCTCCTGCGAGCGCTGCTTGCGGTTGGCGAGGCTGCAGAGGCGCTTGAGCTCATCGAAATGGCCCGGCGCCGCGATCCGCTGAGCCAATTTTGGCTGGCCTATGAGGCGACAGCACTGCGTATGCTCGGTGACCCCCGATACACCGACCTAATTGATTATGAGCATCATATCCGCGCCTACGACCTGTCGGTGCCGGATGGTTATGCCTCTATCGAGGCGTTCGATGCGGACTTGTTGCGCACGATCGAGCGTCTCCACCCGTTTGAAGCGCACCCCCTCAACCAATCGCTGCGCGGTGGAGCGCAATCGCCGAGAAATCTGACGACGCTTCAAGATCCGGTTCTACTGGCCTATTTCAACGCCCTTCGAGCGTCCATCGAGGCCTATATGGCGACGATCGGAACCGGTCCCGGCCACCCGACATCGGCGAGAAACACCGGCGCGTTTCGCTTTGCGGGCTGTTGGTCGGTGCGCCTGAAGGGTGGGGGCTATCATGTCAATCACATCCACCCGAAGGGCTGGATCAGTTCTGCCTACTATGTCTCTGTACCGCCAGAGACAGGGACAACTGAGGCCCGCGAGGGCTGGATCAGTTTGGAGAGCCGCCGATGAATACCGAGCCAGCCCTCGGCCCCGAGCGATGGATCCAGCCAAAGGCCGGCCGGCTTGTGCTCTTTCCGTCCTTTGTCTGGCATGGAACCGAGCCGATCCGAGACGGGTCTGTGCGGGTGACAGCGCCATTTGATGTGGTGCCCGTATGAGCCTGAAACTTGCCATTTGGGATATGGACGGGACGATTGTCGACAGCCGTGAAGTGATCCAGACCGCCATGGTCCGGGCCTTTGAGACCCTGGGCCTCGCCCCGCCGAGCTATGAGGCGACCCGGCAGATCGTCGGCCTAGGTCTGTCTGAAGCAGTTGGTGGGCTTGTCCCAGACGATTTCGACCTGGCGCGTCTTCCTGAACTGGTCGATGCCTATCGAAAGGCCTTTGTGGCGCGGCGGGCTGAACCGGACTTTAAAGAACCGCTCTATGAAGGCGCGATCGAAACCCTCCTGGCCTTGCAGGACGCCGGTTGGTTGATCGGGATGGCGACGGGGAAATCGCGAAGTGGTATCCGCGCGATCTTCGATATGCACCCGCTGGAGCCGCTCTTTGATACGATCTGGTGCGCCGATGATGGCCCAGGCAAGCCGCATCCTTATATGGTGAAAGAGGCGATGAAGTCGGTTGGGGCCGAGGCATCACAAACACTTATCATTGGGGACGCGGTGCACGATATCCGCATGGGCCGCGCCGCTGGTATCCTCACCCATGGGGTTAGCTGGGGCTTCGGGACAGCCGATGAGTTGGACGCGGCGGGCGCCCACCATGTCCACCATGACTTTGAGGCGTTGCGTACGGGGCTCGACATGTTCAACCCTGGCCCCCGCGGCCTCGGCCGTGCATCCAGCCAAGCATGAGCAATCCGAGTCCGAAGCGCTTTTACAAGACCGCGGCCCCTGTGGAAGTGGGCGCCCGGTGGACCGTTGCGCTTGACGGGCGGCCCCTGAAGACGCCGGCGAAAGCGGACTTCTTTGTCGACCGTCAAGACCTCGCGGAGGCCGTGGCCGAAGAATGGAACCGGCAAGGCGAAATCCTCGATTTAACCGGTATGCACCTAACCCGGCTCATCAATGTCGTGATTGATCGGACGCCATCGGCGCGGCCAGGTCTGGTCGAAGAAATCGTTCGTTATTGCGAGACTGACCTTTTGTGCTTTCCGCCGATAGGGGAGAACCGTGACCGGATCCTAGAGGCCTGGCGACCGATCCGGAGTTGGGCTGCTGAAACGCTTAAGATTGCTCTGAACGAGGCCGAGGGGGAGCATCTCCTCATCGGTCAGCCCGCAGCGTCGCTCGAAGCGTCCCGCGGCTATGCCGACGCGTGCGACGATCTCGATCTGACCACACTCGGCTTCGCGGCTGGCCTTTATGGCTCCGCACTCCTCGCTATGGCCGTATGCGAGGGGTATCTTGAGGCCGGCGAGGCCTATGAACTTTCTATTTTGGAAGAGGCTGGGCAGGCCGAAAAATGGGGCTGGGACCCGGAAGCTGTGGCGCGCCATGATGCGAGACGGCAGGAAATTGCGGTCGTCCAGACAGTTTTTTCACGACAAGCAAAAAATATATCTCAATAAAAACAAAGCGTTTTGGCGCGCTGTCGCAGGATGAACGGAAAATATCTGCCCGCTCAGACGGGGTTGCAGATGACTGTGGGATCGTGGAGCCATGATGAAACGCATCATGAAACCTGCAGTGGCGGCCGTCGCGTTGGCTGCGTCCGCCCTGTTCGCTGCTCCGGCAACGGCTGAAAAAGTGAGCGTCAATTCCTATGGCGTCCAATCGATTGACCTGCGCGGTGAACGTTTCGACGCATCTCCGCGCCTGATCCAAGCTGACCATCGCGGCCGCGGTCGTGGACATGCTCGGCGCGGTGTACCGCTGAATGAGTTTGGACAGACGCCACGCGAGGCCCAGTATCTCATCGACCAGGCACTCTATGAATGTGAGTGTCAGTTGAAGATCGATGCGCGCCGCCTTGGCTATGTCGACGCCCAGTTCCGCCGTGTGCCCTATGTGGAGCAGATCGGACCGCGTGGCTTCGTAATCAAAGCCAGAACGGTTCTGTTCGATGGCTATTCCCGCAGCCGGCAGCCCTATGAGTGTGTCGTGCGTCGCGGATCGGTTCGCCGGGCCACGGACATTTATCCGGCGAGTTTCGGACCTGGTGGTTTCCACCACAATCGCGGTCGACGCGGCGGGGTGAGTATCTCGGTTGGGACGCGGTTCTAAGTCCGCTGACCCTTTGAAAGGAAGTGAGGTGGCGCGTCCGAGTGGCGCGCCACTTTTTTGCGTTGAGGCCCTTACCCTTGCCAGCGCCCGAAATGACGATAACAACGGTCAGTCATCGGATTACGAGAGAAGGGGCCAGGGCGCGATGCAGGAAATCCTCGAAGAGTTGGAAGCGCGCAGAGAGCGGGCGCGGGCCGGCGGCGGCGCCAAACGGACCGAACGTCAGCATGCCAAGGGGAAGCTCACCGCTCGCGAACGTATTCAGGTTCTGCTCGACGAGAACAGTTTCGAAGAATGGGACATGTTCGTCGAACACCAGTGCGCCGATTTTGGCATGGCCGATCAGAAGATCCCGGGCGACGGCGTGGTGACGGGCTTCGGCACGATCAATGGCCGGCTTGTCTATGTCTTTTCGAAGGACTTCACCGTGTTTGGCGGCAGCCTCAGCCGCGCCCACGCGGAAAAGATCGTCAAGGTGCAGCAAGCGGCGGCTCGTAATGGTGCGCCTGTTATCGGGATCTTTGATGCGGGTGGCGCGCGTATTCAGGAAGGCGTCGATTCCCTTGCCGGATACGCGGACATCTTTATGGAGAATGTCCTCTCTTCCGGCGTCATCCCGCAAATCTCTGTCATCATGGGACCGTGCGCCGGAGGGGACGTCTATTCGCCTGCCATGACCGACTTCATCTTTATGGTGAAGGATACCTCCTATATGTATGTGACGGGGCCAGATGTGGTGAAGACCGTCACGAATGAGGTCGTGACCCATGATGAGCTCGGCGGCGCGCGCGTCCACGCAGCGAAATCCGGCGTGGTCGATGGCGCCTTCGACAATGATATCGAGACCCTGACGCAAATGCGGCGGCTGGTTGACTTCCTGCCCTTGTCCAACGCTGAGAAGCCACCCATTCGTCCGTCTTTTGATAATCCGAACCGGGAAGAGCTGAGCCTTGATACGCTTATCCCGGACAATCCAAACCAGCCCTATGATATGCGTGAGCTGATCGAAAAGGTGGCCGATGAGGGCGACTTTTTCGAGATTTCACCGGACTTCGGCGCAAATATCCTTGTCGGCTTTGGCCGGATTGAGGGCTCGACCGTCGGATTTGTGGCCAACCAACCGATGACGCTCGCCGGCGTGTTAGATATCGATGCCAGCCGAAAGGCCGCTCGCTTTGTCCGGTTTTGCGATTGCTTCAATATTCCAATTGTCACCTTCTGCGACGTGCCGGGATTCATGCCAGGCACGAAGCAAGAATATGGCGGTCTCATCAAACATGGCGCGAAGCTCTTATTTGCGTTCGCGGAGGCCACCGTGCCGAAGGTGACGGTCATCACACGCAAGGCCTATGGCGGGGCCTATGACGTGATGAGCTCCAAACACCTGCGCGGTGATGTGAACTATGCTTGGCCAAAGGCCGAAATCGCCGTGATGGGCGCGAAAGGTGCTGTGGAGATCATCTTCCGGAATGAACTCGACGACCCGGAAAAGATCGCGGCGCGCACCAAGGAGTATGAAGAGAACTTCGCAAACCCCTATGTGGCGGCGCGGCGCGGCTATATCGATGATATTATCATGCCGCACTCCACCCGCCGCCGCGTGGCGCGTGCCCTGCGAACCTTGAAGGGCAAAGAGGTCTCAAACCCGCCGAAGAAGCACGACAACATACCGCTCTAGCGGACGTTAATACTTTTTTCTCGGCGCTGACGGATCTGATAACTCTTCAGAAACGGCCCTTCGTTATGTGTGTGCAAAACATATGCAGGGGCAATTCAATGGCGCGGGAAGACGCATCCGGTCTACTCGCCGAGATCGTCGACATATCCGATATGTCACGAGCGGGCGTGCAAGAAATTTTTGAGCAAATCTATGCCGATGGCCTCGTCTCGCGGGACGAAGCCGAGGCTTTGATGGACATGAACCGTCGGATCCAGAACCCCGACGATATCTGGCAGGAGCGGTTCTCCTCGGTGATCCGCGACTATTTGCTGACGTGCGAAGCCCCCATCGGTTGGATCTCCGATTCCCAATGTGCCTGGTTGATGACGCAGATCCGGGCTGGCGGTGCAAGCCCGACAACGAGTGAGATCGACCTCCTACTGGATGTGATGCGCCATGCCGAAGAGGCGTCCGGCGCGCTCGGGCGATTTACGCTCAACGCGATTTCTCAGAACGCCATGTCCTCGGGCTTCGTAAATGGCGAGACTTGCGAGCGCATTCGCCGGGCCTTGTTCGCAGCCGGCGGTGACGGATCGATTTGGGTCACGCGCTTTGAGGCAAGCATTCTGTTCAAGCTCAATGATGCGCTTGGATTTGCACGCAACCACTCGGCCTGGCCAGACCTATTTTCACGGGCCGTGGCAAACCATTTGATGGCCTCTGCCCATCCCGACCCGGCATCCGCACGCAAGGCTTTCTCACGCGAGTTGTGGCTCGACCGTCGTACGCGCGGGATTGGCCGCATGTTCTCCGAAGCGGCCTCGTCCATGAGCGACGGATCCTGGTTTGAAAAAGTGACCTACTGCCCACACAAGGCCGAGGCGGCGCGGATCGCGGCCCGTGAACATCAAATGCGAGAGGCCGAACAGATCGATGCCCAGGAGGAAAACTGGCTCGTGAAGCACATCGGCGCAGACAAGACGGCTACGCCAGCGGAAAAGGCCTTACTGGCCTTTCTGCGGAAGGAAGCGCCTGGATTTGCCCAGGGCCTGAGCGTCGCCGCTTGAATCAGGCGCCATCGGGCGCATAGTGCCCGGGCTATGTTGCTGATCCAATTCATTGTCTCGGCGCTTTTGGTTGTCGCGACCTTCACGATCCACTTTGTGGGCCTCGTTGCGTTGTCAGCGCTGATGCGCCGGCGCGGGCACCACCCGGCGACACTGACGACGATGGTCGGCCAGGGGGCCTCTATCCTGTCGATCGTCCTCACTCTATTTTTGCTCCACGCCATCGAGATCTGCGTCTATGCGGCGGCTTTCCGCGTCGTGGGCGCCGTCGAAACGGTGGAAACCGCGCTTTATTTCTCGACCTCCACATTTACCACGGTCGGCTTTGGCGACATCGTCCTGACCCCAGACTGGCGGCTGATGGCGGCCGCTGAATCCATGAATGGATTTCTCCTGATTGGCTGGTCGACGGCGTTCCTTGTGTCGGTCACCGGCAATGTGCGCGCCTTCGAGGCGACCGTGCGCGAGCTTACCGACTGACGCTGCGGCACAATGGACAAATCGCGGGGGCGGCTCTAGACGATGATCGCAAACAAGATTTGAGATCAGGGGCTGGCATGTTCGAAAAGATATTGATTGCCAATCGCGGCGAAATTGCTGTGCGCGTGATCAAGACGTGCCGGCGGCTGGGCGTGAAAACCGTTGTCGTTTATTCCGACGCCGATGCTGGCTCGATGGCCGTCGAGATGGCCGATGAGGCCGTTCATATCGGGCCTTCTGCGGCATCTGAAAGCTATCTTGTCATGGACAAGATCGTAGACGCAGTGCGTCAGACCGGTGCCGAAGCGGTGCATCCAGGGTTTGGCTTCCTGTCAGAGAATGCTGCGTTCGCGGAGCGCTTGAAGAAAGAGAAGATCGTCTTTATCGGGCCGAACGCCGGCGCGATCGAAGCCATGGGCGACAAGATCAGCTCAAAGAAACTCGCCGCAGAGGCCGGCGTCTCGACCGTGCCCGGACATATGGACCTCATCGAGGATACCGATGAAGCTGTGCGCATCTCCTCTGAGATCGGCTACCCGGTCATGATCAAGGCTTCGGCTGGCGGCGGCGGTAAAGGTATTCGTGTCGCCTGGTCGGACGATGATGTGCGAGACGGGTTTCCGGCGGTGAAGGCTGAGGCGACGAACGCCTTTGGCGACGACCGGATCTTCATTGAGAAGTTTATTGAAAGTCCCCGCCATATCGAGATCCAGGTGCTTGGCGATAAGCATGGCAATTGCCTCTACCTGTTTGAGCGTGAATGCTCGATCCAGCGGCGCAATCAGAAAGTCATCGAAGAAGCCCCAAGCCCGCTACTCGATGAAAAGACCCGCCTGAAAATGGGCGAGCAGGCTGTCGCGCTGGCTAAAGCCGTTGACTATGACAGTGCTGGAACGGTCGAGTTTGTGGTGTCCGGCAAGGATAAGGGCTTCTACTTCCTTGAAATGAACACCCGCCTCCAGGTGGAACATCCGGTCACGGAAATGATCACCGGTGTCGATCTCGTGGAGCAGATGTTGCGTGTCGCGGCGGGTGAACCGCTCGCAATAAAACAAGATGATCTAAAAATTAACGGCTGGGCGATCGAGTCCCGTGTCTATGCCGAAGATCCGTATCGAAACTTTCTTCCTTCAATCGGTCGACTTCGCCGTTTCCGTCCGCCGTCTGAAGGGAAGCTGGGCCAAGGCGCGGTCCGTATGGATTCTGGGGTTCGCGAGGGCGACGAAATCTCGATGTATTACGATCCCATGATCGCAAAGCTCGTAACCCATGGTCCGACCCGAGATGCTGCTCTGGACACTCAAGCGGCGGCCCTCGACCGGTTCCATATCGAAGGCATCCAGGACAATATTCCCTTCGTCGCCGCCGTCATGGACGAAAAACGGTTTCGCTCAGGCGATATCACGACCGGTTATATTAAAGAGGAGTTCCCGGAGGGGTTTTCCGGCACCGAGCCAACCTCAGAACAGGCAAAATTCCTCGTTGCGGCTGCGTCTTACGCCCATGTGCTCGATGCACGCCGGGCCATGTGGGTCAGCGGCCAGATGCAAGCCCCTGCGGAAATTGCAACCGTCTGGACCGTGCTCCTCAACGGGAAACCGTATGAGGTCGATATCGAGCTTGGCGATGGCGACGCTACAATCAAGCGGAAGGGCAAGAAGACCCATGTGCTGAAGACGGACTGGACGCCCGGCACCAATCTCTTCGAGGGAACCCTCGACGGCGAGGCATTCGCAGTCAGTTTTGGACGAAACAAAGCGGGGCGCACAATTCGCCATCGTGGGGCGAGCCGGCATGTCATTACTTGTGAGCCACGGCTTGCTGCGCTCTACGCAAAATTGCCGGAGAAGGAAGCGCCGGATACATCGAAGCTCGTCTTATCGCCTATGCCGGGAATGGTGGTTTCTGTGTCGGTTGAGGTCGGCCAGGATGTAAAAGCCGGCGAGGGCGTCTGCATTGTCGAAGCCATGAAAATGCAGAACATCATCCGCGCCGAAGCTGACGGCACTGTCAAAGCCGTCAATGTTGAGGCCGGGGGGGCCGTTGCCGCCGATGAGATCATGGTCGAGTTCGCTTGATCCATATCGAAGGCTATGCGGTCGTCTGCGAAGCGGATTGCATCGCGGACGCGGATGGCAAGATGCCAGAGTTCCTAAAGACCGAAGCGGAATGGCAATTCTTCCAGCAAAGTCTTGATCGGTGCGAGGTGGTCGTTCTGGGGCGACGCAGCCATGACATGACGCCGAACCCGAAAGGCCGCCGTCGGCTTGTTATGACCGCTGGCATCAAAGATGTGGATCAAACGGATGAGCGGACCGTCTTCTGGAATCCGGCTGGCGCAACCCTCCAAAATGCGCTCGAACCGTTCGAGACAAACGTGGCGCGTCTCGGGGTTACCGGCGGCCAGCGCGTCTTTGATTGGTTTCTAACCGGACCTGACCGGTTTCACGTTTTCCATCTCAGCCGTATTCGGGGTGCTGAACTCATTGGCGGCACTCCGGTTTTCTCCAAGATCTCCTTGGAGAAGCGCGCAGAAAACGTGCTTTCGGAGGCGGGGTTTCAACCGGGCGATACCCGTGCTCTCGACGCGCACGCGACGGTCGCTCCATGGGTGCGCGCGGGCTGGAAGTTTATCGAAAAACAGTCTATGGCTCGTCCAGCGACACTTTAGGGAGGCGTCTTATGGGACTCGGTGGGATTCTGTTTAATCCGAATGGCCGTATCAATGCGAGTGAGTTTTGGCGGGGTCTGATCGTTCTGATCGCCGCGTCGATCGTGCTCAACGTGGCATCGGTCTATGGTCCAATCGCCCTCTCTCTTATTCTAGGGCTTGTCTCATTGCTATTTATCTATCCGTACATTTGCTTGTTCGGAAAAAGGCTGCATGACGCAAATCGGTCAGCCTGGTGGTTCCTCGCCTTCCTAGCGGGCGCAATTATTGCGTCATTTATCGGTGGGTTTCTGATGCAATCGGTTATTCCGGGACAGGCTGAATTTACGGAAGAAATCGAAGAGCTCAGCCAAAGCGGCGACTTCAACGCTGTCCTTGAGCTCACGCGTGAGCAATCCCGCAGTCTGATGATCCCTTCAATCATTTCATCGACGGTGATCAGCCTCATTATCGGTTGGTTTGCCGCGCGGCTGCCATCTGAACCCGGCCCGAACCAGTACGGACCGCCAACCGACGGATCGGCGCTCGCCGACGATACGTTTAGCTAAGCAATCGAGACTTTGATGGCTGACCAAGAGACCGTGCTGGACCCGAAGCGGCCCTGGATCGACGATCCGGCCGCGCTGCCGTCCCAAATGAATTGGTTCAGCACGCTTTTCAATCCGTTTGGACGGTCCCCTAAGCTGCATTTCACGCGGGCTTGGGCCGGATTATTTATGTTCTGTTTTCTGGCGCTTGCTGTCCCCCAATTGACAGGTCTGATCTTGTCGCTGGCGGGTGGCTCAGTGCCGCAATGGTTCAGCGCGCTCTTTCCGGTGGCTATCGTGCTAACTGTGTTGCCGCTCTTTATCGTGCATATGCGCCGCCTGAACGATGCGGGTAAAACACCGTTTCGGGCTTGGTTCGTCTTCTTGCCCATCGTCCTCACAGCGGGCGTGGTCGTCCTGGGCGGCGTACTCGTCGGCGCGCCCGGCCAGCAGGCGCCGAATGGCAATGACGAGACGGCCGCAATCGAGAGCACGGCGGATGGCGACGCGGCCACCTCGACCGAAACTGCCGAGGCGTCCGGAGACGAGGCCTCCACGGCATCTAATGAACGCCAGCGCGGCCGCCGCGGACGAGATGGGCGCGGCGAGGACGGGCCCGAACAGAACCCGCTTCCGGCGGTGTTAGGAGGGATCGTTTATGCCCTCTCCAATATCGCGCTCACGCTTTGGTCGCTGATGTGGGTTGCACGTCAACCGACTGTGCCGCGAGAGGCGTAGCCGCAAGGTTCGGCGCGCGCGTGCGCACCGTCTTGACGTTAAACACGGTCTCGAAGACTTGCCTGAGTTGGCGATCGACTTCGGTGAGGCTCACAAGGTGGCCGAGATCCTCAAAGCTCGTCACGCCAAGCCCTGGCGCCGCGATCCCGCAAGGGGTGATGCCCTCAAAATGGGTGAGATCAGGATCCACATTCAGGCTGATCCCGTGGAAACTGACCCAGCGTTTCAAACGGACGCCGATAGCGGCTATTTTATCCTCGCGCCGAGGTCCGCCCGGTTGGGTGCGGTCTACCCAGACGCCCACACGGCCGTCGCGACGCTCGCCTTGGATATTGAAGGCGGCGAGCGTGCCGATAATCCAGTCTTCAAGCTGGCCGACATATTTGCTGATGTCTCGCCCCCGGGCGCCGACGTCGAGGAGGACATAGGCCACACGCTGGCCTGGCCCATGATAGGTGTATTGCCCGCCGCGGCCAGCATCGAAGACCGGGAATCGGCGGGCATCGATCAGGTCTTCCTGTTTCGCGCTGGTCCCGGCGGTATAGAGCGGTGGGTGCTCCAGCAGCCATACGCATTCGGTTGCGTCGCCCGCGCGTATCTCACGAGCCCGCACTTCCATGGCTAGCCGCGCCTCGGGATAGGGCACCTGGGTCTCGAAAATCGACCATTCGATAGGGGCGGCGGGCGGTGTCATGGCCAGTATATCGCGCTGACATCCGGCGCATTCAAGGCGCGTGGTTAGGTGAACGCGAACCAGAGACAGGCCCCGATCGTTGTCAGTGACACAAGCAGGGTTCCGATCGTTCCGATGAAACGTCCGAAAGACGTCCCGCTTGAGCTACCAAGCCCGACGGCATGGAGCACCCGCGAGACAAACAGGCCGCCGCCGATCCCGTGGAGGAGCAAGGCGGGCGCGTTCATCAAGGCGAGGGCCACAAGGCCGAGGAGCAAGATAGGCACATCTTCCACCGCGTTGCCTTGGACGCGAATGGCACGGATCATCCGTTCGTTCCCGTCGTCTCCAAAGCTGATTTTCTCGCCTGACCGAACCCGGCCCACATTGAGTTTCAAGGCAAGGAGCAGGAAGATATGGAGACCGATCCAAAGCCCAAGGGTTTCCATTGCTGACATTTGATTCTCCCGTATTTTTTCCTGTATCGCGCCGCCCGGATGCCGGCGCAATGGGGTTTCGACTGCAAACAGGATGCGGACACGCTGTCTTGGGACTTCACAAGCCCGCAGTCTGGCTCTATACGGCGCCTTCTGCCGATGTGCGGTCGTGGCGGAACTGGTAGACGCGCAGCGTTGAGGTCGCTGTGGAGCAATCCGTGGAGGTTCGAGTCCTCTCGACCGCACCATTTCGCGACCGGAATTTGATCCGGTGGATCAAATTCCGCGCGAAATGCTTTTCCGTTGGTCTCCGTTTCGCGCCTGTGGCGCTCACATGAGACGGGCTCAAGGCTAAATTCGCCCCAAAGGTCATCTTGGCCGTGGCAGTTCGCGCAGAACCCTAAGCAATTTTCGTTTGTTCATCGGGTGTTGTAATCTCCTCGCCAATACTCGGCGCGACCAGAGTATGGACCCGGCCTTGCATGGCGCACCCGGGAATGCATGACCGGGAACCTCGAACTTGAAGACGATCATGGCGATGTGTCTGGCGCTGCTTTTGTCCGGCGCGGCCTGGGGCGATGTTCGTATCGAAGCGGATGGGATACCGGACGATCTGCGCGAAGCGCTGGAGGCAGCGCGCCCTGACGACCCTGCACCCGAAACCAGGTTCGAAGCCCGGCGGCAGGCTCGCCGCGCCGCAACGCGGCTCACAGATTTTCTCAATAGCGAAGCTTTTTTCGATGCCCGCGTGACCCCTTACGTCGAGCCTGGGCCGCCCATCGTGCCGACCGTGCGGGTTGAGACCGGTCCGCAATTCAAAGTGTCTGGACAGGAAATCACCTATGTTGGGCGCGCGCCGGATGAAGCTGCGCAAGCGGCCGCCAAGGCAGCTCTAACCCTCAACACGGGCGATGTGCCGTTTCCCGACCTTGTGCTGATCGCCGAACAACAAGCGCTCGCGGCTCTCAAAGATGCCGGATACGGCACCGTCGAGGTGCGTCCCCGCGATGTGGTGGGGGACCGGGCCGCAGGGACGGTCGAAATCATCTATTCGATCGCCGCCGGCCCCAAGATCGAACTTGGCGATGTGATCTATGAAGATCCGATCCGTATCCGGCCGAAATATCGTGAGCGGATCGTCCCATTTGACCTGGGTGAGGTGTATAGCCCGGACAAGCTCGCCACCCTTGATGAGCGCCTGGCCGCGAGCCGGCTCTATTCGATCTTCGGTGTGCGCCTAGCCGAGGCCGGCGCGCCGAGCGAGACAGGCGAGACTGAGACGCGTAATGTGATCGTGAGTGCGACAGAACGGCCCCGTAACACCATCACTGCCGGCGCCAGCTTTTCAACGGCCGAAGGCCCTGGCGCGACATTAGAGTGGACGCGGCGGAACCTGACGCGCCGCGGCGATGAGCTCCGTTTACGGACTGTTCTCGCCGATCTTGAACGTTCCCTCGGCGCGGACTGGTTGTTGCCCCATGCCTTCGGCTATGGGCGCGCGCTCACAGCAAATGTGTTTGGCGGGCGCGAAGACACCGACGCCTTCGACCGAACAACAGCGCTCCTTGGTCTCGGCCTTGATATTGATCGGGGCGGCGACCTTCGGCTGCTCTTCGGTTCCGCCGTGGAGTACACAAACGAAACGGATGTTTCGGGCGAGCGCGACCTCTTCATTTACAGCGTGTCCAGCGAAGCTCTAATCGATAAGGCCAACAGTCTTCTGGACCCGACCAATGGCTGGCGGGCCCGCGCTCGGATCGAGCCAGGCCTGATTGCGGGCGACACGAATGATAACTTCACCTCCGTGATTGCAGAAGCGAGCGTCTATGAAGGGTTCGGCGGAAGAGACCGATATGTGCTCGCCGGGCGCGTGCGCGCCGGAAGCGTCTTTGGTGCCGCATCGCTGGATCTTCCCACAAGCCGCCGCTTCTTCGCTGGGGGTGGGGGCAGTGCGCGCGGATTTGGTTTCCAAGATATTGGCCCGCGCGATGAAGATAATGTGCCGATCGGGGGCCGGGGCCTCTTGGAACTCGCTGGCGAGGCACGGTGGCGGTTCCGTAAGAACATTGGCTTGGCTGCTTTCGTCGACGGTGCGTCGGTCACCTCCGATGCTGCGCCGAGCTTCAATGATTTCCGCGTCGGTGCGGGCGTCGGCGTGCGGTATTATACGGCGATCGGCCCAATCCGTTTTGACATCGCAACCCCTTTAAACCCTCAGGAAGGCGACGACCCGGTGCAGGTTTATATCTCGATTGGACAGGCATTCTGATGGCGAATATCCGATCTTATCTTCGCCAGTACCCCGCCCGCTCGGCCTTGATGACCGTTGCTCTCCTGATGGCGCTACTTTTGCTCGCCGTCCGCCTCTTTGCGATGAGTGGGATGGCCCACCGCCTCGTGGAGCAACAATTGGCGGGATTAGAGGTTTCGGGTCAGACGATCAATCTCACTGGCCTATCTGGTGACCTCCTTGGGCGCATGACGGCAGACCGCGTAAGCGTTGCCGATATGGATGGTGTTTGGCTGACAGTTGATGAGATTGAGGTTGCCTGGTCTCCCCTCGCATTAACGGGGCGGCATTTGAAACTGAGATCCGTATCGATCGATCAGATCAGTGTTTTGCGGGACCCGATATTACCTCCGAGTACAGAAGAGGGAGAGAGCCAGGGCGGCGGCTCACCGCTGAAGCGCTACTCACTCCGTGCGCTTGATATACGTGCCGTTCAGCTTGATCCCTCGGTGGTGCCGGACGGAGAGGCGTTGGCGGTCTCCGCCTCTGTGGATACGACAATATCGGCAGGTATTTTCGAGGCGCAATTGGGTCCCGTCATTGGTGAAGGTGACCAGCTCGATGCCAATATTCAGTGGGGCGGGGAGGTGCCACTTGATGGGGCGTTGGAGGCGCGGGGGCCTGTGGACGGTCTTCTCGCGCGCGCCTTGCAGATCGATGCGACGGCGCCGCTCCGTTTTGCGCTCGCCGGTCGCGGCGAGATAGAGGACTGGGTCTTTTCTCTGAACGGAGTAGTCGGTGACGATACATTCCTCGAGTTTGCAAGCCAGGGGGCGCGGACCGCACTTTCGGCGAATGGTGAGGTCGATTTAACCGTATCCGGATGGAGCCGGGATTTGGCATCCCAGGTCGGCGAGCGGCTGCTCATCGAAGCGTCCCCCGACGATGAAGCGATGACAAGCCTCTCGGTCGAAACGTCTAACGCCCGTATTGAGACGGCGCTTGGATTTGACCTTCAAGCACGAAGACTTGACGTCGATCGCATACCGCTTCGCGTTTGGATGGCCTCCCTGGCGGATTTGACCGACGATGCTGTGACCGGGTCTGCCAGCATCGACGGCGAGATCCTCTCTAGGCAGGACACTTGGGTTTTTGATGGGCTGGTCAGTGTCGACGATCTTGCCGCTGCTGATGCCGCCGCCGAGCAGATCGCCGGCCCGGTTTCGATCAGCTTTGATCCAGAAGCGGAAGCGATTGGTGTACAGACTGAATTATCAACGTCGAACGCGCGGTTCCAGGACGCGGCCCTGCCGGTGTTCGGGAGCTCAGTGCGTATCATCGCAGACACGGTGATTGACCTCGCGGCCAGTCGCGCGATCTTGCGAACTGTCCGCTTGCAAGGCGCCGAGAGTGCGTTTTCTGCGGCCGGCGACGTCGCGTTTAATCTCAGCCGTTTGGACGTCTCTGGCGACGGCGTCGTCACGGCAGGCGATAATCTGCCGACTGTGCGCCTCGATCGCTGGCAAGCCCGTCGATCGCAGAGTGAGGAACCGATAGAGGTCACTCTTTCTGGGGGCGCGGCAACCGATCTGCTGCCGGAAGATGTTCGCGCGTGGCTGGGCCCTGAAGCAGGGTTTCAGGTCGTCGGATCATCTGACTTGTCCGAGACTTTTACTGTCGCATCGGTAGATCTCGAGGCCGGTGAAACCCGGCTGACCGGATCGGGGCGCTTGGTGG
>JBCAWP010000019.1:0-17820 GCA_038534535.1 Pseudomonadota bacterium | reverse complement strand
CAGACTAGTCGGCTGACGGTCACTTTTCACCCGCCGAGCTTGCAGACGCAGATCTTGTTGCCGTCGGGGTCACGGAAATAGGCGCCGTAGAAGAAGTTTGGCACACGCTCGCCCGGTGCGCCTTCGTCGGCGGCCCCCATGGCGATGGCTTTGTCATAGACCCTCTGAACGGTTTCGTGGTCCGGCGCGCCGAGCGCAGGCATAACGCCGTTTCCGCAACTCGCCGCCTGCTCATCATAGGGGCCGCCGATCGCGAGCATGGGCTGGCCTTGCGCAACACCGTAAAAATATAGGCGCTGATTGTCGAAAATCCGTTTCGCGCCGAGCTCAGCCAGGACGGCGTCATAGAATTCCAGGGCTTTCTCAACATTGTTGGAACCAAGGGTTACGTAAGCCAGCATGTCATAATCTCCCGAGTTGGCGCCTTGATCGCGCGCGCTTAGCAACACGCTCCCGGAAATTTGCGCAAGAGGTGACGCCGCGTCCGGGTTGACGTTTACGTGAACGGGTGATGCAACGCCGCCAAAACCGTCTTTCGACTGATAGGAGTCTCCCAAATGTCCGCCATCCGTTTTGATGACCGCGTCGCCATTGTCACTGGAGCCGGCGGCGGCCTTGGCCGTTGTCACGCTTTAGAACTCGCCCGCCGCGGGGCAAAAGTCGTCGTCAATGATCTCGGTGGCGCACTTGATGGCACGGGCGGAAACTCCGAGGCGGCGGAGAGCGTCGTTGCTGAAATCAAGGCCCTCGGCGGTGAAGCCATCGCGAATGGATCGTCAGTGTCCGACGATGCGGGCGTCGCAAAAATGATCGAAGACACGATGGCAGCTTTTGGCCGGATCGATATCCTGATCGCGAATGCCGGTATCTTGCGGGACAAGTCATTCGCAAAAATGACGATGGAGGACATCAACCTCGTCCTCGACGTGCATTTGCGCGGGAGCTTTAAGCCGATCCACGCCGCCTGGCCGATCATGAAAGAGCGGAACTATGGCCGGATCGTCGTGACGACATCGTCCACAGGCCTCTATGGCAATTTCGGACAGGCGAACTATGGCGCGGCGAAACTCGGCGTTGTTGGCATGATGAACACGCTCAAAATCGAGGGCGCTAAAAACGACATCAAGATCAATGCCGTCTGCCCGATCGCTGCCACCCGCATGACGGAAGGCTTGATGCCACCTGCCATGCTCGAAGCGCTGAAACCCGAATACGTCACGCCAGGCGTTATGAACCTTGTGAAAGACGATGCGCCGACCGGCATGGTGCTGTCTGCCGGGGCTGGCGCCTTCTCAATGGCGCAGATTGTGGAAACACGCGGCGCTTATGTTGGTCGCGACGACGCGCTGACAGCCGAGGCTGTGGCCGACAAATGGAACGAGATCACAGACACGTCGGTCCAAACTCACTTCAACGCCGGCAATGAGCACGGCGCAAATATCTTCGCACGAGTTTCCGAAGCGACCGGCGGTTGACCCGGCCAATGCGGCTTTAGTCCTTATCGGCGGCGTGCCGTTCGGCACCGTCGCCCAAGGCCTGGAGCCTTCCCTGCATGATCTGATAGAGGCGCACCCGTTCTAGCGCCTCAACCATTGGCTCGGCCAATTCGACGAGAGCAACCATATCCGATGTCAGATCGTGTTGGGACTTATAGAATTCTAGCGTCATCTTGAAATCTGTGATGATGCTGTCGGCCGTTTTTCTCAAATCGTTGGACCTTAAACTGCCTTGCGAGCGTCTGCAGACTGTCATGCGACACAGACGCCATAACCCTTCCATCGGCACAGACGAGCGTTACCGGTCTTTTCAAAACGGCCGGCCAGCCGACTTTACCGGACCTCACTGCCGAAAAAACGAGCGCACATGACAGCGCGGTCGCCGCCAAGTCGTAAGTCTCGCCCCCGTAAACACAAGTCAAAAGTGCATTTCGGGGAATTTTGCGCGGCAGGCGAGAATTATTTCGCCCCGGCCGTTTCATCATCCCTCAAATAGAGAGACCGTTTCGGCGAGGAGAAAACGCGGCGCACCATAGGCTCGAAGGTGTCCAGCGGCTCACTTTCATAATCGGGATCAAAAGCGGACTGGTCGTACTTGTGGCAGAACTCTGCGGTGTAGGCATACCAAGGATGATCTTTGAACGCGTCGCGCATGTCCCGGTTGAGACCCAAATGGTGGAAGAAATAATAGCCTTGGAACACGCCGTGATTGGCCACCATCCAGTGGTTTTGTTCGCTCACGAAGGGCTTCAGAATGGCCGCAGCCACATCCGGATGATTGAGGCTGCCAAGCGTATCCCCAATATCGTGCAAGAGCGCGCAAACGACATACTCCTCGTCGCGTCCGTCCCGTAGGGCGCGGGTCGCGGTCTGGAGTGAGTGGGTCAACCGGTCGACGGGGAAGCCGCCATAGTCACCGTCGAGCAGCATCAAATGCGCGAGAACTCGGTCCGGAAGTTCGCGATTGAATGCAGCCGCATGTGTCGCAATGATTGTCCAGTCTTCCTTGGTCCCATCGGTCATTGCATGAAACTTGGCGCGATCAGCAACTGTTCCGTCTGCCATACCTATTTCTCCCATTTTATGATGGGACACTAACGCGACTTCGATGTCTGTTCCATAAGCTTAGGCCAGATCGGCCGTCCCGCCGGTATTTGGGCAGCGCCGAAGCCGGCCCTCAGGACAAAAAAAAAGAGAGGCGCTTAGGCGGGGTGGACAGGCGAGACACTGTCCAAGCCGGTTCAGCCGGCCGCCGCTGCCGCCTTCGCTGCGCGCTTGCGCTCATGGGGGTCGAGATAAACCTTACGCAGGCGAATATTATCCGGCGTCACTTCGACAAGTTCATCGTCGGCGATATAGGCGAGCGACCGTTCGAGGGTCATTTGGATCGGCGGGGTCAGCCGAACCGCTTCGTCGGACCCGCTGGCACGGATATTGGTCAGCTTCTTACCTTTGAGTACATTCACCTCAAGGTCATTGTCCCGCGTGTGTTCGCCAACAATCATTCCTTGGTACACCTTGTCACCGGGATGGATCATCATCGGGCCGCGGTCTTCGAGATTCCAGAGCGCAAACGCGACCGCCTCGCCTTGGTCCATTGCGATCAGCACACCAGTATGCCGCCCCTGGATCTTTCCTTTGTGCGGCGCGTACTCATGGAAGACGCGGTTCATAATAGCCGTGCCGCGGGTGTCGGACAGGAGTTCTCCCTGATACCCGATCAGGCCGCGGGTCGGCGCATGAAACACGCAGCGCGTTCGTCCAGCACCGGAAGGTTTCATCTCAAGCATTTCAGCTTTTCGCTCGGAGAGTTTCTGGACGACAATACCTGAATGCTCATCATCGACGTCGATGACGACCTCTTCGATCGGCTCAAGCCGTTCGCCAGTCTCCGGATCTTCCTTCATCACGACCTGCGGGCGAGACACCCCCAGTTCGAATCCTTCGCGGCGCATCGTCTCGATCAAAACAGCGAGTTGAAGTTCGCCCCTGCCTGAAACGGTGAATGCTTCGGCTTCAGTTGACCGCTCGACGCGCAGAGCGACATTGCCCTCGGCCTCTTTCAGGAGACGATCCCAGATCATTCGCGATGTGACTTTAGAGCCTTCGGTGCCGGCGAGCGGTGAATCGTTCACCCGGAACGTCATGGAGAGGGTCGGCGGATCAATAGGCTGCGCCGACAGCGGCGTGTTCACGTCCGGGGCGCACAGCGTGTCGGCGACGGTCGCCTTGGTAAGCCCGGCGAGCGAGATAATGTCGCCGGCCTCCGCTTCCTCGATGGGGGTGCGCTCCAATCCGCGAAATGCCAGAACTTTAGAAACGCGGCCCTGCTCCACCAGGGTTCCGTCCCGCGCAAGCGCCTTAATCGCCTGGTTTGGTTTGACCGACCCGGACGAGACACGGCCCGTTAGAATTCGACCCAGGAAATTATCGGCTGATATTGTTGTTGCCAGCAGCCTAAAAGACCCCTCCTCGATTTCGGGCTCAGGAACATGGCGGACGACAAGATCAAACAGTGTCGCCAGATCATCCGTCGGCGCATTGTAATCATCCGACATCCAGCCTTCTTTCGCGGACCCGTAGACGATCGGAAAATCAAGCTGTTCATCGGTGGCGCCGAGGCTCACGAATAGGTCAAAGACTTCATCGATCACCGCATCCGGGCGCCGTTCCGGCTTATCGATCTTGTTAACGCACACGATGGGCCGCAAGCCGACTTTGAGGGCTTTGCCGACCACAAACTTCGTCTGAGGCATCGGTCCTTCGGCCGCGTCGACGAGAACAATCGCGCCGTCCACCATATTCAAGATCCGCTCAACCTCACCGCCGAAATCGGCGTGACCGGGCGTGTCGACGATATTGATCCGGGTTTCATTCCAGACCACGCTCGTCGTTTTGGCGAGGATCGTGATCCCGCGTTCACGCTCGAGATCATTGGAATCCATCATCCGCTCGCTCGTCGCTTCATTCTCCCGAAACAGGCCGGACTGCTTCAAAAGGCAGTCAACCAGCGTCGTCTTGCCATGGTCGACGTGGGCAATGATCGCAATGTTTCGAAGTGCGGTCGGTTCGGTCATTGAAAGTGTCCTTGCGGGTATCGCCCGCCCGCATACACGCCGCGCCTGCCCTTGGCCATGGTCCAGGACAGATCGGTCGAATTTTCAAAAAGTTTGGCCTCGCCGGTTAGCCGTCCCTTGAGAGAGTGCGCCGCATAAACGGGAAAGCAAAACGCTCCGGGGGACATGGAGATATGGGTTTGAAACAGGTTCTCGCCGTTTTCACGCCGGTCAAGCTGACACTGCGCCGGTTCAGGGACGCCCGCGATGGGACGACCGCCGTCGTCTTCGTTCTGTGCTTGCTGCCGATGATCCTCGTGATCGGCCTCTCGCTCGATGTGAACCGTGCACAATCAGCAAAGATTTCACTAGCGGCGGCAACCGATGCAACCGCGATTGCTGGGGTTCGCGCCCTTCTTGATGACACCAAGACAGATGCAGACGTCCAAGCGATCGCCCAAGACTATTTTCGCGCAAATATCGATTCAATTCACGAGGATATTATCTGTTCGACGGCCCCGCAGATCCTCGTCGACCGTGAACAGCGCAGCGTTGAAGTGATCTCAGACTGCACCATCCCCACGACATTTACCGCCCTCGTCGGCCATGAAGCGTTCCATATCAACGGTCGCGGCCGGGCACTGCGCAGTCGCAATCGGCTGGAAGTGGCCCTGATGCTCGACCTATCGGGCTCGATGCGTGGACAGAAACTGGAAGACCTGAAGGATGCTTCGAATTCTGCGATCGATATCCTGCTAGACCCGGATCTCGGCGACGATGTCCGGATTGGTCTTGCACCTTATTCTTGGTCCGTGAATGCCGGCTATTTTGGTGCGCGGGCGACTGGTGTGGACGCCGACGGTGATCTCTTCGGCACGGCCGGATTTGACGATCTCAGCGACGATTTCGATGACGATGACTTCGACGACTTCGATTCCGATGATTTAAAGCGCTGCGTCAGTGAACGCGAAGGCATGGCGGCAAAAACGGACAATGAGCCGATGGAAGACGCTTTCGTGGCCGAGCGCGCCACTCAATGTCCTGATGCCTGGGTGGTACCGCTGACCAGTGAAGAAGGATTCCTCGAAGACTATATTGAGGAGCTTGAGGCAGATGGCGCGACCGCCGGACACCTTGGGATCGAGTGGTCTTGGTACATCCTGTCCCAGGATTGGAATGCTGTTTGGCCAAATGGCAACGACGCGAATTCCGTCGGGACGCCAAATTTGCGCAAGGCGGCGATCCTGATGACAGATGGCGAATTCAATCGCCGCTATGACAACAGCCAAGGCAACTCGGTTCAACAGGCGCGCGATGCTTGCTCGGCCATGCGCTCCGAGGGCATCACGATCTACTCCGTAGCCTTTCGCGCGCCGGCAAGCGGTGAAGCGATCCTTCGTGAATGCGCCGCAGATGATTCCCGTTTCTTCATCGCCGAGAATGGGGACGAACTGGAGCAGGCTTACCGGGCCATTGCTGTGGCCCTTACCGAGCTCCGCTTGACCGACTAAACGACCGACCTGCAATCGCGCTGGCCGAACCAATCTGACTTCTCTAAAGTGCGCTTCGAACAGAAGCGTTCAAAGGGAGATCGACCATGGATCTGGAAGGCGTGCAGGAAGGGTTTCAGTCAATCCTTGACAGTCTCGGCGTTGAAGTCACCCAGCAAGAACTTCTCGTTTGCTCGGCGATCGGCATCGCAGCTGGCTGGATCGCCAGCCAAATTGTTGGCGGTAAGGGCGGGATTTTTCGCTATTTGATCGCAGGTATTCTGGGGTCTTTCCTCGGACCGGTGGTCCTGGAAGTCCTCGGCCTGTCGCTGCCAAGCTTCAGTGTGCCCATCGTTGCAGACATCGCAGAAGCCACGATTGGCGCCACGGTGATTGTTTTGGTCGCCCGCATCATCGGCTGACCGCCCTTAAAAGTATTCTATTATATCCCAGGCGGTTGGCGCGCGGGCATTGCTTGCGAGGGCAAACCGATCGGATCTGAAAGGCGCGGGCGCCGATGGTAGATCCGGCAGAAGTGCAATCTTTTGGTGCCGCGGCGCCGTCCCATAATAGAGGCTAATATGGGGCTCAAAGCCCGGGTCAGTGTCTCCAGCCGCAGCATAGAGGGCGGCGCGCAGCGCGCGTAGATTATCGGAAACCTCAGCGCGCACAAAAAGAGACTGGAAATAGGTCTCGCCAATGGATATGCAGGTCGGTGCAACGTCCACTGACCCGTCTCCCCGTTCCCGGAGCCGCCCGGTTTCCGCGCGGCACACCGCAAGAAGCTGAGCCGGGTCTATATCGAATGCACCTGCCACTGTCAGGTGGAGGTCGAAATCCAGCCCACCAAGTGCCGCGTCAGCGACCGTTTTCGCTGCGCGGAAAGCCGCTTCTGCATCGGGCGACGGGAGTAGCCAAACCGAATAGCGCGTCACCCAGCCTCGTCCTTGAACGCAACGGACATGGCGCTGACCGGCCGGATTGCGCCGAAGCTCAAACTCGGTGGTGGACCGATGAGTTCCGTCTTTGGCGCGATCCGCACAATCGCGGAAAGAATCTCTTCAAGCTCGGCCTTTGCGAGCGCTTCCCCAACGCAACGGTGGGCGCCGGCGCCGAACACAAAATGCCATTTTTGGTGGTCGGTCCGGTGGATATTAAACGTTTCAGGATCTTCAAAAATGTCCGGATCGCGGAGGATTGAAGGAATAGAGATCGCGATCACCGCGCCTTCAGGTACGCGGTAGCCATCGATTTCGAGGTCCCGGGTCGCCACGCGCGGAATAGCTGAGATCACCGGCTGGTAGCGGAGCCCCTCTTCCATCACAGATTTCTTCAACCCATCCGGATCAGCCGCAAAGTCGGCCCACTGATCAGGGCGCTGGAGCATTTCCGACAAGATCATGCACATTGACCCGCGCGTCGTATCGGATCCCGCCAGGATCAACCCCAGGATTTGCGTGCGGATTTCACCCTCGTCCAGATTACCGGCCGCGGCGGTGGCGGCGACATAATCGGACAGGAAGTCCTCCTGCGGAGCCTGGCGACGCGTCTCCAGAAGGTCGGACACATAGGCCATGAATTCGGCGAGGCTCGTTTCGATTTTTTCCCGCTTGTCCATATCGATCATGCCGATGGCAGCAGCGGTATCTTCGATCCATTGGCGGAAGACCGGGATGTCAGCTTCGGGGATCCCCATAATCTCGGCGATAATCCGCGCCGGCATCATGCTCGCAATGTTTTCGACGAAATCAATGGGCCCCTCATTCAGGTGTGTGCGAACCATGTCTTCGGCGATGCTGCGGATGCGGGGCCGCATGGCCTCCATCAATTTGAAGGCAAATGTCCGCGCGACGGGCATGCGGCGGCGCATATGGGTTTCGCCATTGGCAAAAAGCATGGCGAGACGGGTGAACTCAAAAATCGGGCCGTCGAAGATGCCCTGCATCATCTTGGTTTCTGTCTCGATTTGCCGGGTTGCGTCACTGGTCACAAGTTCGACATGGCGATTACGGAGCGCTAGCGTGATGCCGACATCCGTGCGCGCCAGCGGCGCCTGTTCGCGTAAGCTTTTCAGAACAGCGTAAGTATCGATGCCGTCGACTTCGCCAAAGGGAACTTTGGGCAGATCGTCCAGCGACTTGAGAGCGGTCGTCGTCATGCTTCGTCCTCCGTAAGTTAAACATATTCGAAAATGACGCCTGCGTCACCTTTTATCGCGACTTCATCCGACACATTTCGCCTGCTAAGGCAGCGAGCTTGATGACGATCAAACACACATATACCGGCGACGCGCCTCAACGCCTCAACAAATGGATGGCCTCACTTGGGCTGTGCTCTCGGCGCGAGGCCGAGGCGCTCATCGCAAGCGGCAAAGTGTCAGTCGATGGCACGCAAATTACCGAGCCCGGACACAAGATTGCCCCCGGCGAAACCCTGATCCTGGCCGGCGGAGAGCCGCCACGTTTCACGGCCGTCTTGAATAAGCCCGTTGGGTACGTCTCCGCACAACCCGAGCCTGGACAGACGCCGGCGGTCCGGTTGCTGACGCGCGCGGCCCTGCAAGGGCGCGGAAGCGTGCCCAAAAAATCGGCCTCGCTCGCACCGCTTGGCCGCCTGGATAAGGATAGCCGTGGGCTCTTGCTCCTGTCCGATGATGGCGTGCTTGCCAAGGCGCTGATCGGCCCGCAGAGCCCGCTCGACAAGGAGTATCTCGTCCGCGTTTCGGGCAAGATCACGCCGGAGCGGGTGGCGAAATTACGCCACGGCCTGGAACTCGACGGTCGCGCGCTGAAGCCAGCGCAGGTGACGCCGATTGGTGGGCAGGTCTTGAAGATTGTCCTCCGCGAGGGCCGGAACCGTCAGATCCGGCGCATGGCTGATCTGGTTGGGCTGTCAGTCCTGGACTTGCAACGCACAAGGATTGGCCCATTGACGCTGGGCGGCCTGAAAGAGGGCTGCTGGCGCGCCCTCTCGCCGGCTGACCGTCAGGCCCTGCTCGGCCGCTAGCTTGCCGGCTTATTGCGGCGCTTGCGCACCCATGGCCAGATGGCGCGCAGCCAGATGAACAATAAAAATCCAATGACGAACAACCACGGCAAGGCGAGCGCAAAGAATGTAATCACCGAGGCCAGGGCTTCGGACAGATTATAGAAGAAATCCCCAAAAGCTCTGAGGAGCGGATTGCGCCGCCCGCCCGACACGAGGGAGCGCTTCGTCTCATAATTCAGCGAGAGTTCTGACATCGAAACGCGCAGCCGCATCGCCTTGAGCTGGGAGGTAATCGATTCAATTTCGCCGGTAACCCGGGCGAGTTCCCGCTCAATGGCCAGAAAATCGGAGAGTTCGCCGTCGCGAGTCTCCAAGAGAGTCTCAAGCCGCGCTTTCAGAACAGTCTGGGCGTTGAGCCGGGCATCGGTATCGAGGATGACCCGGGTCAGATCTTCGGCGCGAGAGGATCGCTGGCTAACCTCGCCGCCCGCCTCTTCCGCTGCGGCATCGATCGTATCGAGGAAGCTCTCGATCCACTCCGGCTTAGCCCGCAGCGACAAATAGCCAGATGAATAATCATCAGACTGTTTGGACAAATTCGAATTGGTGACGATGCAGACGGATGGGCCAACGGCGCGGCACGCTGTGACGTGGCCTTGCATGGCGGGCTCGACGGCCTCGAGCGGCAGTCGGAGGCCGATGGAATGGCTGTAGGCGATGAATTGTTCGCCAGTATCGTCAGTGACTGGGTCGTCGCTGGGTGCTGGCTCTAAGGGCGGGGCTTGCAGCGCCGAGGGAGCGGGGGCCGGCGCCGCCCGGAACCGGCCAGGGGCGGCCTCGCTTGCCACCATATCTTTGGTCTCCAGGAGCGCGCTGGTGTCACCGCCGCCCGATCCACCGCACGCCGCGAGCACGAGCGCAGCCGCCGTGATCCATACAATACGCGTCATTTGCTGTCCCCTTGTGACTCGACAGACACCGAATTGAGCCTGCGTGGAGGGCAAAATTGCGCCCTAATCAAGGCCGTGGGCTGAAACGGGTTCGTCCGGGCGTCAGCACCCGCGCGGCGTGGTGGACGAAATCGACCAATAAGGGCCGCGTGTCCCTCGGGTCTATGATCTCCTCAGCAAAGAAGCTCTCCGCCGTTCGAAACGGCGAGCGGATCGCGTCGAATTTCTTGTAGAGCTGCTTCAGCAGCGCCTCGGGGTCTTCAGCTTCAGACAATTCTTTCCGGAAAGCGGCCTCGATCCCGCCAGCCATTGGCAAAGACCCCCAGTCGCCACTCGGCCAGCAATAGCGCCACTTGGCGCGCGAGGGGTTCATCATCGCCGAGCCGGCGAGGCCATAGGCTTTGCGTATGACCACAGCGCAGACCGGCACTGTCGCCTGGTAAACGGCAGCCATGGCGCGAACGCCCTTTCGGGTGACGGCGGCCGTTTCGTGTTTCACGCCCACGGCGAAGCCTGGGCAATCGACGAAATGGACGACCGGCAAATGAAAGGTCGAGCATAGGTCCATATGCCGGATCACTTTCTCGCAAACATCAGCAGTCCAGGCGCCGTCGAGGAAAAAGGGGTCGCCCGCGAGGACACCGACCGGGTATCCATCGATCCTGGCGAGCCCCGTTACAATACCCCGCCCCCAAAGCCGACCGATCTCAAAGAATGATCCTGTATCTACCGTCGCCTCGACGATACGCCGCGGCTTGTAAGGCGTCTTTCCGTCGGTAGGCACGATCGAGATGAGATCGGCATCGCGGCGGGCGGGATCATCCGTCTGTGGTGTCGGTGGTGAGAGACTATGCACGGACGGCGGTAGGTAGGAGAGAAATCTGCGGGCCGCTTCGAAGGCGTCTGCCTCAGTGTCGACCGCATCGTCGACGGTGCCGTTTCGCGCCTGGATCTGCCAGCCGCCGAGTTCTTCCTTGGTGACGTCCTCGCCGAGGGCGCGGCTCACCGGCGGCCCGGCGACAAAGACCTGGGAAAGCTCCTTCACCATGACGGAGTAATGGCTGGCCGCGACCCGGCCCGCGCCGAGCCCAGCGCACGGCCCAAGGGCGAGCGAGACGAAGGGCACTTCTCCCAGCCCCGACACAATGTGCTCCCAGCCTGGCGTTTCGGGAATATAGGTGCGTGGATCGGCCTCCAGCATTTTCACCGAACCGCCGCCACCGGTCCCATCGATCAGTTGGACCAGCGGCATTCGGTATTCCGCCGCTTGTTTCAGGGCCTGGACCATTTTCTGCCAGATCGCCGCATCGGCCGCGCCGCCGCGCACGGTAAAATCATCACCGAGAATCATGGCGGGACGGCCGGCGAGTTCGGCCCGCCCAAAGACCGAATTCGCGGGCGTCATCGCGGTCAGATTATCGTCGGCGTCATAGGTCGCCCGGCCGGCGATCTTGCCGATCTCGTGGAAACTTCCCGGGTCGGCCAAAAAGGCGATGCGCTCCCGGACGGTGAGCTTGCCCCGCCCGCGTTGGCGCGCGACCGGTTCTTCGCCCCCCATTTCTTCAGCTAAGCGTTCCCGCCGCCGCAATTCCTCAATCGATTTTTCCCAACTCATACAAGTCAGAGACAAGCCAGGCTGGCATTCGTCAAGGGATCGTCCCACTCATTGGAGCCGGACCCGGAAGAAGAGGGAGAAAGACGGATCCGGCTGGGCCGAGTTCAAAACGCCGCGCGGAGAAAAGCAGATAAAGCGAACATTCGCGTCATACCCCGAGGATGGCGTGTAGGCGCAATCGGAAGCCTGCGTTGGACGCAGCGCACCATCTGAGAATGAGACGTCGCTGACGGGATCGAACGTCAAAAATGTTCCGTTGTTTTGAAAGCCAACGCGCCCCGTTTCAGGGCCAGGGCCATCGACGTCGCCGTTGAAAAAGGCGGTTTCTGGAGGCAAGGCATCGACAAGGAAGACTGTGTCAGTATCGATTTGTCCGGTGCCTTCATTTCGTATCGAGATCGTATAGATCACGTCATTTCCCGGAATGGCAAACAGGCCAAGACCAGTTGGGTCAAACACGGAAATCGTCTTCTCGACGCGAATATCTTCTGGTCCGGCAGACAGTGTTATCGTGACCGTATCAGAGGGGGGCGCGAGCGTCCCGCCCGTCGGTGTGCCGTCGGCGAGCGCCGTGTTCGTGATTGAGCCAGCGGACACATCAGCCGGTGTGACTGTATCCGAAGCCGTGCAAATGGTTGAGGCGCCGACGGCCAAAGTGGTGACCGGGCATGTGACACTGGCGATCCGGTCGTCGGTGACATCGAGTTCGCTGATAGAGACTGTCCCTGTGTTCTCGACCTCATACTCATAGTCCACCGTTTGCCCGGCTTCGGCGAAATTCGACTGAAGCGCGGTTTTTGTGAGCGTCAGCGACGGCAAATTCGCATCGCGAAACAGCCAGTAATCAACGATTTCGTTGATGTGGGTTCGGGAGGCATCACCTGCCACCACTTCCTCATCGATCGCGAGGCGAACCTGGTTATTGGGCAAGGGATCGGCCCCAAACAGGACGACCCAGCCGCCCTGCCCCCCGTTTTCTCCGGCAAGAGTGGCAACACCAACTTCGAAATCGCCGGAGACGGAATAAGAGGCGCCGCCGCCATTTCCGACACCGTTAATCGAGTTTGGGCCTCGCGCCACCGTATATGTGACATTGTTCACCGTACCTGCGCCGCGTTCGGCGAGGATGACACCGACGGTTTCTGGGGCATACGATGCATCGGTCTGTTCCCCCACATGATATCCGACGCAGATGCCGTCGTTGAGACCGCCGGCGAAAGGCTCGTTCTGACGTTGTTCGCAATCATCGACGTGTACAGCGGTTGCGCGTGCGTCATTGCTGGAGATCACTGCCGCGAGCACAGCCGGCGCCGAGGTGAAGGCGCCAGAGACACTGCCACTGATGTTTACGGTATCGTTCCAGCCACCGGCATTGTTCCCGAGGACATTTGAAACCACAGTTGTAATGGCCTGAAACCGGCGACCGTCCGGAAGCGTATGGGTGCCTTCTTCGGCAATTAGGCAATGAACATTGCCGAGAACGCCCGCGTCCGTATTCGGCAAGGACTGGATCGAGAGCTGAAAACTGTCTCCAGTGATCGTCCCGATCCGCGGGATCACGGGCGGTGACCCCGTCGAGGGCAGATTGTAGGTACAGATGGGGACCGGCGAGACATAGCTATTGTCGAGTTCGACTGTGACCGGCGAGAACCCAACATTCTGAACCAATTGGTATTCGAGTTCATCGGACAAACGGCCGGCCTCAGCCACCCCGCAAACGCCAAGGCAGGACACGGCGATCGAAATCGCTCTGCGATTGAGAGCCGAGATAAACATCGCAGGAATATCGCCCTAGGCCGTTAACAGCGCTTTAGGGCCTTTGACCCGTTTCGCAGTAGCATATTCAAGGTCTAACCTTATCGAAATCGGGCCTTGCTTTGCCACGCAATGGCCTGTTTAGTCCCGGCAGACCCTAGAAACAGGAGACAAACATGACCCTTGAAGAACTGACTGCGAAGGCGAGCGAAGCCGTTGCCGACAAAACCTCCTTCGGCAAAAAAGTAAAATTCGATTTTGGCGACCAAGGCTCGCTGTTCATCGACGGTCCGGGCGGCACCGCCCACAATGAAGGCGGCGACGCTGACGCCACGATCAAAGTTTCCTGGGATGATTTCGAAAAGCTTCGCAAGGGCGAACTCGACGGAACGATGGCCTTTATGCAAGGCAAGCTGAAAGTAGACGGCGACATGTCGGTGGCCATGCAGCTTCAGTCTCTGATGTCGAAGTTCGCTTAATCGGCCGAATATCCAATCACGGGAACCCGCCCCCACATTGATGCGGGGCGGGTTTTTGATTCTATGAGTCTCACGGAAACACCAGGCCAAACGGAGTTCGTCGAAGTCGCGGGCAATGCCGTGCCAGACGGCGCAGAAGTTGTCTGGTTCGAAGGCACTGGTGGGCGTAATCTTAGGGCTTGTCTCATCCCGGCCCGCACGCCTGAAGCCGCGCGAGGGACGGCGATCGTCTGTCCTGGGCGCTCTGAATTCATCGAGAAGTATTTCGAGGTTGCCGAAGATCTGCTTGCCCGCGGCTTCGCCGTCCTGATCCTCGATTGGCCAGGACAAGGCCTGTCCGATCGGCTGCTGCCAGACCGTGACAAAGGCCATATTGACAGATTCGAAACCTTTATGGGCGCGCTGCGCAATGGCCTTGCAAAGGTCGAGGACCGCTTGCCGCGCCCCTATGTTTGCGTCGCTCATTCCATGGGCGGGGCGATTGCGTTCGCCGCCATCGTCGAAAGCCTTGTGAAAGTGGACGCGGCGGCATTTTGTGCGCCGATGTGGGGGATCAAGCAGCGCATTTTCGGCATGCGGTATCTGGTCTGGGCGATGCGGGTGATGGGCCGCTCGAACGATTATGTTCAACAACCGGGGCCACCGGAAACCTTCGAGACAAACATTGTCACCCACGACCGCAAACGTTGGCAGATGAACCGGGATCTCGTCGATGCTTCGCCCGATCTGTTCCTTGGCCCGGTAACCTGGGGATGGCTCGGGGCCTCGCTGCAGATCTTTGCTGTGTTTGCAAAGGCCTCCAAGATCCGCCGGCTTGAGCTGCCGGTGCTGATTGCCACTGCGGAAGAGGAGAAACTCGTCGAGAACGAGTCCCATGAGCGGATCGCGGCGCTCCTGCCGACGTGCGAGCACATCACGGTCGAAGGCGCTCGGCACGAAATCCTTATGGAGACAGATGATAAGCGCAACCAATTCTGGGATGCGTTTGACCGTCTCCTGGAGCGTGCGCGCATATGAGCGGCTGGACTTGGCTGACCCTTGCCATCTTCCTTGAGATTCTCGCGACGACCTGTCTGAAACTCTCAGATGGCTTCGCGAAACCTGTGTGGGGCGTCGCCTCCATTGCCCTGTACAGCATCTGCTTCGTAGCCCTTTCCCCCGCCTTAAAAGCTTTGCCAGTGGGAACAGTTTACGCGATCTGGTCAGGGGTGGGGATTGTTGCGATCGCGCTGATCGGCGCGCTCTTCTTCAAGGAACAGCTCGCGCTGATGCAGTACGGATTTATTCTATTGATCCTTATCGGCGCCATTGGTCTGCGCGCGACAACCTCTTAATAAACTGCCTGTCACCCAGAAACCTCAACCCAAACGCCGCACGCATCATCGCTGCGCTTGACGCGCTTTTCGGCATGGGCGCCGCCCTCGCCTTCTTCGCCGCGCAAGGCTCGAATGAGGCCGAGTAGGCCTTCAGTGTCTGCGAGGTCGAACAGCGCCGCTGGCGTATGTGTCTGATAAGGATCGACCAGGCGATAGAGCCCGTCGCTCATCAACATGATTTGGTTGCCGGGCGCAGCCGGCACCGTCTGCCGGTGCACTTTTGCAGCCGCTTCCGGCCGGATCCCAAAGACGTGCGGCACGCCAGAGTTTGCCGCCGCTCTCTGGAGGCGGAGTTGTTCCCATTTCTCTGCTTCACTGAGCGCATTCAGCCGGATGGCTTCATCGGTCTCGGCATCTGGAACTTCATGGTTGCCCAGGATTTGGACAGCCCCCTCCTGCGTCTTGAGAAAGGCGATGCAGTCTCCCATCCAGCAGAATTCCGCCGCCGAGCCATGTAGGTGGCAATAAATGCCAGATGCGATTGGCCAAGCCTCCTTCGGCAGGCTGTCGACCGGAAGCTCGCTGTCGGCGTCCGCCGCGGCGCGCATGGCGGTGATCGCGGTTTGCCAATAGGCCCTATCACTTGATCCGGTCGGCGGATTGTTGAGAAGCCATGCGCTTAATGTGTCGGCATACCAGGCCGCGCCGCTTTCAAACTGCGGGAAAGGTTTTAAGGGCGTGACATCGGTCGCACCGTCGAGCACCCAGGCGCGCCCGCTCACCTCATCGAAGCCATAACGATCATCACCTGTTTGGCCGGGTTTCCCCGGATCGTTGACGGCGTCGAGAAGGTCGAGGCGCGCCATGGCTTATTCAGCTGCGAGGCGCGCGATTTCTGCCTCTGACAGTTCGGAATTGTCGTAGACATTCTGGACGTCATCAAGGTCATCGAGGACGTCGAGAAGTTTCATCAGCGTATCGGCCTGGTCACCTTCCACTGGCACGGTGTTTTGCGGCTTCCAGATCAGTTTGGTCGATTTCGCTTCGATCTCTTCACCAAAATGGGCGGCGAGCGCGTCGGCAACGGTCTGGAGGTCTTCCCGGGCCGTGTAGATGAAATGCGCGCCGTCCGCGCTCTCAACATCTTCAGCGCCGGCCTCTATCGCCGCCTCCATCATATCGTCGGCAGAGGCGACATCGGCGGCATATTCAATCTCGCCGACCTGATCGAAACCGAATGAGACCGATCCCGTCTCGCCGAGATTACCGCCATTCTTGGAGAAGGCCGTTCGAATCTCACTCGCCGCGCGGTTCTTATTGTCAGTTGACGCCTCGACAATGATGCCGACGCCGCCGGGGCCGAAGCCTTCATAACGGATCTCGACATAATCTTCCCCGCCGCCGCCCTGACCTTTGTCGACAGCGCGTTGGATATTGTCCTTAGGCATGGATTGGCCGCGCGCATTTTGGATGGCGAGGCGCAGGCGTGGATTACCGTCGGGGTCCGGTCCGCCAATCTTCGAAGCGATCGTGATTTCCTTCGACAGCCGCGCGAACAAGGCCGCGCGCTTCTTGTCCTGCGCGCCTTTGCGGTGCTGGATATTTGCCCATTTACTATGGCCGGCCATGCAAGCTCTTTCCTCTCTCGAGTCTCTGATCCAGGGCATGTATCGCACAGAACCAGCGAGTGGAAGACGTTGCGCGGCCAAGTCGCCCATTCCGCTGGGTTTCATACGTTTTATCTATCAAAAACACCCAATCTTTCGATTGGTCTTATGGAAAAGGATGTGTCACCTTTTTGCAACAGAGAGACGATGTGCAAGAGAGGACAGGTCAGATGGCAAAGTGTCAAACACACAAAGGAGATGCTTCCCAGACGGGCACCACTGGGCGGCGTGAGCTGGCACCCATCGACCGATCGACCAATGCGGCCCGACGAGCCCGTGCATCTGTCATTGCCCTCACGTTTGCCGGGTTGGCCGGCGTTGCCTACGGCGAAACCCCGATTTCGGATGGCACGCACTGGTACTCAGATTGGGCCCCCTCGGCGTCTATCTCATTGGATGCGACTGGCCATCTTGACCTCGGAGAACACGGAACGATCAGCGAGACCCTCGACAGGCAGCGAGCGGCCTCGGTGGTCTATATCGCGGCATCAGGCCCCGCACCGAAGCCGGATCTTGACCGCGGCGCCTATTTTGATGGCTACACTGCGCAGCTGAGCGGTAACGACCAACTGCGTGTGGGAACGGCGCGCCAATTTGCTGAAATCGGAGAGTTTCCGACCGACAGTCCGAATTTTCCTCGAAATTTTGATCGCCCGGTGGACGGGAGCAGTCTGTTTCTGAAAGCGGAATTTTAGCCACCGCCGAGGCCAACACAGGCGACGCCCGTCAGGGCGCTTCATGGTGGGCTTTTTGAGGAAAGTCTAATCCACGCCCCCGCGGGGCCTTCGGCCTGAAGCACAGATGCTCCCCGCAACTGGAGTATTTGCACGCAAGGTCGGCTTTCGGGTTGGTCTGACATTGATGGATGCGAGCGTGCCGATGGGCAACTCGGCTTCTGTAGATTCGAGACCTTCCATCACGCCTTGAAGTTGCAGTCACGCCGACTGGGTATGTCTATCTCGATGCCTTGGCCGATATAGCGGATCCAGCGCCGGCAAGAGACCTCTG
>JBCAWP010000018.1:0-17893 GCA_038534535.1 Pseudomonadota bacterium | reverse complement strand
CGAATGCCGGCGATGTCCGCACACGGGGTATCGAAATCGATGGCAGCTGGGCGCCGTTCGAATTCCTGACACTGACGGGATCTGTAGCGCTGAACGAAGCCGAGATCCAAGCCTTCAATTCGCCGCTCGATCCCACCACGGGCGTGGCGGAATTCCCGGGCGGGATCTTCATGGATGAGGACCTGCTGTTCTCGCCTGACGTGAACTATACTTTCGGTGCTAATTTCTACTATCCCGTCACGACCGACTATGCCGTGTTCCTAAACACGACCTTCTCGCACGTGGATGAACAAGAAAGCCTCCTGCCGGGCGGAAACCCAGACCCTGCGGTGAACCCATTCCCGATCCCACCCCAAAGCCTACTCCCAGACTACAATCTCTGGAATTTGAGCTTTGGTGTTGAGTTCAAAGAGCGCTATCGGGCGACGTTCATTGTGAACAATTTGCTTGATGAGAGCTTCGTCACAACGAACTCAGGAGATGTCTTCCGCTTCCAGATCCCGCGCGAAGCCGACCGCTATGTCGGGATTAATCTGCGCGCTGAGTTTTAGACATATACCCCACCGGACAAGCTGGGCGGCTTGCCCGGTGGAGGCGCCGTCATTCAATGGCCTAACTCTTGCAGCTCTCATGCTTGGGGCGCGGGAAAAAAGGCCGAACGCTATGGTGCAGTCTCCTGTCGTGATCAACCCGAAACCGGCCGCCCAGCGGATGCCGGGCTAGTCTGTTGCCAAGATGACTGCACGTCCTCGTTCGCTCGGATTTGACCGGCTCATTCGCTCTGGCGTTTGGGATGCGTCAGGTCAAATCCTGCAGGCCGCAATGACGGCGGTCAGCTTACTGGTGCTCGTGCGCATTCTTGGCCCGGAAGTCTACGGGCAGTTCGCGATCTGCCTCATCGTCGCTGGCCTGGCCGGCGTACTTGTCGAAGGACATATGGCGGACATGCTTGTACAGCGCGATGCCCTTGACCGGCGCGCTATAGACGCGACGTTCACCCTCATCCTCGGATTTGCGCTTCTGTGCACAGCCCTCATGACGGGCCTTAGCCTGCCGATTGCGATTTTCTTCAACGAACGCGAGCTTTGGCCCCTCATCGCAGTCGGCGCGTCACTGCCATTTTTGACGGCCTTTTCGAGTGTGCCGGTTCAACTCTTGATCCGGCGGCTCCAATTTCCTCAACTGGCCTTGATGACCCTTGTCAGCGCGGCGGCGGCAATGATGGTCGGTATCGGATTGGCGATGTCGGGCGCCGGTGTTTGGAGCCTCTTGGCAATGGAAGCCGTACGCCGCTTTGTGATGGCACTTGCGGCGGCGGATCTCGCGAATTGGACCCCGCGGCTCTCCTTCGAACGCGGGGCACTGGCCGAAGCCTTCAGCTTTGCCGTCCGGCGTATCGAAAATCTCGGCGCGAAGTACGTCGCCAATATCTTGCTGCCACAGACGATTATTGCCCAGTTTCTTGGGACGGAAGCCCTCGGATTGTTTACCGTAGCCCGTCGCCTTGTCGAACAGATGACCATGGTTCTCTCAAGTCCGGTGACTTCGGTGACATTTTCGGCCGCATCTCGTTTGAAAGAGACACGAAACCAATTGGCCAAACTGGTACTCGGCGGGATCCAGGTCACGACCTGGGTTTTTTGGCCTGCCCTTGCAGGGGCCATCATCGTGGCGCCATTGGCCGTTCCAATCTTCCTAGGAGATGATTGGACAGGATCAGCAATGGTGTTCGCCGTTCTTTGCTACGCCGCATTGCGGCTTCCGGTGATGAATTTCAACGAAGCGATCTTCAAGGCGAAGAATGAGCTCCGCGTGATTACTTGGATCGAACTCCTTGGCGCCGCACTCTGCTTCGCGCTCATTTTACCAGGTGCAGTCTTCGCAGGTCTGTTGGGCGCAACAGCCGCGCTCGCCGCAAGGGACTGGCTACTCTGGCCAATCGGTGCTTGGTACATCCGGCGAGAAACGGGCGTCGGTCTCGGCCAACAACTCGCAACGCTCGCATGGGCGGGCTTCCCCACCCTTCTAATGGCTATGCCATTAGCTTTCATCGCCCATCTCTTCCAAGTGAGCGGTGTAAACGCCATTATCCAGTTAGCGACCCTCATACCGCTCGGGATTGTCTTTTACGGTGCCGTATGGACCCTTCTCAATCCAGATCCTGCACGAAATTTCTTCAAGCGCGCGGCTTCGGGCCGCGAAACCGCGTCCCAGGCGCCGGAGGGTCATTGGGCGCTCCTGCAAAACACTGCGCCATCGACATCCATTGTGCGGCCGTTTCGCCCTCGAGCCTAAGTGACGTGTCTGCAACATTGCGGGTCTGGGTGACGACCTGGCAGAAATCCTCTGCGGGCCCAACAATGCTGGCGAGCGCATCTTCGGTCCCATAAGTCCAGATCTCGCCCGACGGAGCAGCCAGTTCAAGATACGGTATCGCATCCGGAACCGGGAGGCCGCGATTGCGATACGTCCAAGCAAACGTGTTCACCCCCAGGACAACGATATTCTTGATCCGGTCTGTGTTGTTACGCGCGACATCGCAAAGATCGTAAATCTCCTGCCCATGTGCCCAGGTCTCCATGAGGCGCGCGGTTATCGAAGACCGCGCGCTCATATCGGGGCCGACCCATTTTAGACGCGCCTTCGGATCAGCCCGCGCGAAATGATCGGCGGTCGTATGCGCCCCCGCGCGCCAGGCATCGACAAGCGCCCGTCCTTTGAGGTCTCCAACCCACTCCCGCTCAAAAGCGGCCATTCCGTTCGCGGCACGCATCGCGGATTTCAGCGCAGCAACGAGGCGTTGTTCATCCGATAGTTGAAGAGCGGCCATCTCATTCCAGACATGAAGGTGCCTGAGAACCCGGTTAGTCGACCACAATTTGAACTGTGTCGGCACGTTCAAGCGTTCTTCAGGTTGCCCAGACAGGAGATCGAAGAGCGCGTCACTCTCATCGCGAAAATCTTCGGCTTGTTGCATACTAAACTCCGATAAGTGATGACCGGGCGATCGCAGCGCCATGAGCCTGCGCATCGGCCCATGTTTAATTGAAGTCTATCGCGATCTGGGAGGCAAATCGTGTCGGGAGACTGGACAAAGATCAATCAACAGCTCGGCTTTAATGCGGAAGCGTTCGCTAAGGCCAAGATACTGCCATTGCTCAGCGATCTGCGCGGACAAAGCGAACGTCCAGACTATGTTTCGCTGATGCAGCGGCCCATGGTCGTCGGCATGGGGATTTTCTTCGTCCTCCTAATCGTTGGACAAGCTTTCCTACCTGACAATTTCGTCGGTGAGGCGATCTTCTTCGTCCTGTTTCCCCTCCTCTTTTTTGCATCCCTTGGCCTATCCCTATGGTTCCACCAGGATCGTTTTTTCAGCCTGCTTGCTGCCGCAGAAGGAAACTTCCTATCGCGCGTTGAGGCCATGCACACGATCGCCGAGATGCTCGACATCACCTACATCCCGACACCTGGCGGGGCGCCGGACCTCCTTAGAACCTTTAGTAAACTGCCGATCATCCGAGGACGGTTGAACCGAATCACGGCCCTCCTTGATGAACACGGCGGTCTCGATGAGACGATTGAGATCACGCGCGCGTCCGGCGTTTCCACCCCGAACGTAATTCTATTGGGATCAGAGGAGCAGCGTCAGAATGCGGTGGCCCAACAGGCCCGCGGCCAAATGTTCCAGGATGGGTTTGAGGGTGAGCGTGCCGGGATCAAATTCTCGGCCGTCGAGTGGTCAGAATCAGTCTCTGAAGACGAACGCGTTCACCACCTCGTTCTCGTCCTCCGCGCACCGCTCAAGCTAAACGGACGGACCGAACTTCGAACCGAGAAACTTGGCTGGCCGGAAACAGGCACACGGTTCGCCTTCAACGATGTTAATCTCGGTCCGCGTGATTTTTCAGAGCGATACGATCTACGAAGTACCGATCAGACCGAAGCACGGGCCCTCTTCAATCCGGCGGTCATGGCGCGGTTAATCGATCTCGCCCATGGCGATCCCTTCCGGGCGGCCGCGTTTGACCATCACATCGTGATCGGCCTGCAGGGGCACAATCGCTTTGAGATTGTCGATATGGCAACGGGCAAGTGGTCGGATGATACGATCCGCCAAACCTTCGCCGATCTCGCAGACCTTCTCCGACTCGTCGAGGCTTTTGCCCACGCTTTCATGGTTCGCGCCGATCGCGATAATGATCCGCAACGCTAAACCAAAAACGGCGGGCCGCGAGGGGCCCGCCGTTCCAATTTGAGTATCTTCCGGCTTTTAGAAGTTGATCGTCGTGCCGAAGAAGATGAACCGACCTGCCGCATCGTAGACCGATGGGAAGGTGTTGCCGTTCGCCGTGTCGACGAAGGACGAGATCTCCGGATCCGCGTCGAACAGGTTCGTCACGCCGAAGTCGAGGGCAACACCGTCAAGCGCCTGCCAACGGGCATAGATGTCGAAGAAGCTCTCAGCATCGAAGTTGTTGAACTCTGGCTGAGCACCATCAACACCGAAATCACCGCCGCCGGCCAAGTTGTTCACTGGGCTGAAATAGCGCCAGGTGAATGACAGATCGACATCATAATTCGAACGCCATGTCGCCGTTGAGATGTGGCGATAGTCGAAGGTCGGGTTACCAACAATATCGTCACACGCGCCGCCAAAATTGCCGAGACACTCGGTTGGGTCGGCCCCTGGGAGCGCCGTAAAGTCGAGTGCGAAGGTCACCGTCGACACATAGTTCAGGGCGATCGTTCCAATATCTGGAATACCATAGCCAATCTCGTGCGGATTGAACTGGTAAGCGATATTGATATCGATCCCGTCGGTCTCGAACTGGGCGATGTTTTCCTGAACCGCTTCAATGAAACCATCAATCTGCAGTGTTCCGAGAGCATCCCGGTTAATCAGCGCACAGAAGGATGGGTTTGTTCCGTCTAGACACTGATCAAGGATCGTATTCGGTGGGATCTCGTTGATGAAATCATCAATCTGGATATTGAAGTAGTCCACGGAGACCGTCAGACCCGGCACCCAGCGCGGCTGAACAATGGCACCAACGGTAAACGTATCGGATTCTTCTGGCTGGAGATCCGGATTACCGCCACCAAGCTGCTGCAGCTGTCCAGCGTCTGCTGGAACCAAGCCGAACAGGTTTGCTGGCAATCCAGTGTTCGCACACTGGGCTGCGGTTGCCGCCGGCGGAGATCCCGCACATGGGTCAGACGCGTTGAACAGCTGAAGTGTTTGCGGCGCAAACAGTTCAAGCACGTTCGGCGCGCGAACCGCACGCTGGAACTGACCGCGTAGGCGTAGATCATCGACCGGCACCCAAGTCAGACCGAGCGCGAAAGCGTTCGTGTCAAAGTTGCCGCCATCTTCTGGCTCAGTCGGGATGAAGTTTGTGCTGTCATAGGTCGAGAAGCGATATGCCCCTGTGAAGCTTACTTCTTTCGCGAAAGGCTGATCCTGAACAACCGGGATCGCGACCTCTGTGAAGACTTCGAAGAGTTCTGTCATCGCATCGGTTGGATCTTCAGGTCCACCGAGACCCGTCGCGCCGCCAATGGTCAGGATCGCGTCTGGCTGAAGTTCCAGCTCTTCTTCCCGATACTCGACACCGAACAGAGCCTGAATACCGTCAGATGCGAGTGGGCTGGCGATGCCATACTGCGAGAGATCGCCCGTGACAGTTCCACCGAAGACAGTTTGCGTCACATTACCCGAAAGGATCGTCGGGGTTGCAATCGCTGCCACCGCATCGAGGTCCACAGGACCGGTGCCGAAGAGATTGAGTGGGATACACCCGTCCCGGCCAGATGTACAAACAATGTTGCCATCTTCGTCCTCAACAACCTGGAGCGCTTCATTGAAGAGATCGATGTTGAAGTCTTCGGTGTTAATATCCGTCTGACGCGTCGTGGCGAATTGGCCGAACACGTCATAGTTCCAGCCCGGCGCGATCTCACCGCGGAAACCGCCGACCATGCGGAAGTTCGTAAGCTGAATGTCCGAATTCCGTGGGCCACTCTCAACAACCCGTCGGTTGATCTGAACGGGTGCCAGATCACTGCCGCCAAATCCGCGATCCGTACAGATCACATCGACGAGTTCGTCGGTCAGGAACGGGTTATCACAGTTGATTTCCTGGATCTCTCCGAACGTTGCGGATGGTGCGATCTGCGCATCCGTTCGGTTCTCGGTGAAGCCGAAGTCAAAATATGCCTCAACTTTGTCGTGGATCTGATAGCGACCCAGGAAGCCCGCATTGTAGCGGGTTGATGGCCGCTGGAAGAAGTTGAGCGGGTTGAAGTTAAACGCGTTTGTCGCGCCGAGGCCCTGCCCCAATGCGCTCAGCATAAAATTGCCGTTCTCATCTAGCGAAACCGTACCAGCGGCCGACCCTGGCAACTGACGCGGCAAAGACAGGGGCTCGCCCGTTTCGTCGTCAAAGAACATCGGCATGTTACCAAGCAGTGGAACAGCCTGAAGGAACGCAGGCGTAATCACATTGCCCTCGGCGTCTTCAATGTCTTCAATGAAGTTGCCCATAGCGTCGACGAACTGAAGCGCGCCGTCGGCGTTGGTGTTCGCCAAGAATTGGACAGGATCGCCAGCAGCATCTGACTCAAAGACCACGGGCAAGGTCAACGTTGTTGGGAACGGGCCGAAGTTCGATCCGAGGCAAGTCGCGCCACCAAAGTCGACTGCAGCACAGAAGCCGATGTCGCGGTCACCCTGGAGGATCGCATTGGCTTCAAAGTAGCGAGCATAGGCCGTCACATTACCTTTGCCGTCCGGCGTGTTGGCACCGATCAGAACAGAGATATCCCACTGTTCACCGTCCGTAACGCTTCCGCTGGGCGCCGTGCCTGGTCCGAAGAAGTCGTCGACAAAACCTTGTGCGAAGTCGCTGTTATTGCCGTCTTGGTTGAAGCCGAACTGGCCGTCGATCTCAACGCCTTCGAAGTCCCGCCGAAGAATGAAGTTAGCAACACCACCAATGGCATCCGAACCATAGACAGCCGACTGACCGCCGGTCACCACTTCAGCGCGTTCGACAAGCTGTGGGGGAATCAGGTTCAAGTCGCCCGCGAAACTGTCAGCGCGGCCGGGTGGAAGGCGCTTACCGTCAATGAGAACAAGCGTCCGCGTTGTGCCGAGACCGCGCAAGTTCAAGGACGACGTTCCCGTCGCGCCGTTGGAAACTTCGCTCGATTGGGCCGCAACGGCCGATGGTAAGGTGTTCACGAGGTCAATGACATCCGTCACACCACGAACATCAAAGGCTTCAGAATCGATCGTCGCAACCGGGCTGCTCGACACCAGATTGGCCTGACTAAGACGAGATCCGGTAACTTGGATCGTACCAAGTGTGGCCTCTTCATCTTCTCCGGCTTGCGCGATGCGCTCAACATCATCTTCCTGTGCATTTGCGACAGAAAATGGCACCGCCGCCATCATTGCTGCCAACATGGATGATGCTAGCAGTTTTTTCTTGAGGTCGTTCCCCATACTCAAATCCTCTTAATTTGGTGATTGACCAACACACCGCACCGGCAGATTTCGCCGGCCTTCGAGACCTGAGCTAAGAGCGACCTCACAAAGTCGTCAACTCGGTGTGATCAAAGATCGTCACTATTCTGACGCATTGTGGTTTCTGGGTCGCAGATTGGGTTAAACTCGTGCGGTCCAATGCGAGAATATAAAAAAAACCGCGCCAATACAGGCGCGGTTTCTTCGTTTTGGATTCGACTAGCTCTAACTAGAACGACACCGTGATGCCGCCGCCATAGGTCCGCGGCAGGCCAAACGTCTCCAAATTTGATAGAATGGGGCTGAATACGTCGAGCGCATCGATCGTAAATTCATCGTCCGTGAGATTTTGACCGTAAGCGAAAATCGTCACAGCCCGGTTACCTTCTCCAGCAATTGTGTAGGACACGCGCGCGTCCAAAAGGTTCTGGTCCGTGAGCTGAGTACTGGTGATCGTCGAAGAGTCCTTGTGATTGAACCCAAGGTGCGCATGGAACTCACCCACAGCGATTGGACGCACATAATCAAGATTGATCGAGTAGGAGTTTCGAGGCGCCTGATCGACGTCTGAGATATCTTCACCGGTGAATGGGTTGAAGAATTCGTCAGCGTCCGCATCGAGAAACGTATACGAAGCACTTGCAGTCAGGAAGTCGCCCACGACGAATTGCCCATCAAGCTCGAAACCGATTCGCTGGGAATCATTATTGTCAATGAAGCGCGTAACGGGCTGCACAGGATTGGTGAATGAGAACTGCTGATCATCAAGGAAGCTCGCAAAAAAGGCCCCGTTCAACCGGATCCGACCATTAAAGAAGTCCGATTTGACACCAAGCTCGGTGGCGCGAATGCGTTCCTCATCGAAATTGAAGTCATCGAGCCCGACCGCAGCCTGATTGAACCCGCCGGAGCGGAATGCCTGGGAATAACTGGCATAGACCAAGAGGTTATCCGTCGGCGTATATTCGATCACGACCCGCGGATCGACGCTGTCAAAAGTCTCATCGCCAATCAGCGGTTCAATCGGATTACCCAAGAGATCGGTCGTGTCGTTGAAGAACGGGCTCAAGCCCTGTTGCACGGCCGACTTGTCATCACGAGAATACCGCAGCCCCCCCGTCAAACTAATCTTATCCGTCAAGGCAAAGGTCACATCTCCGTAGAAGGCGAACGCTTGGGTTTCGAGATCGATCCGCGCACCAGGCGCTCGCGCGACCTGTAAAACACCCGCAAGACCTGTGGTGCCCGTCAGCTCGGCCAATTGGGCCTGCAGATCAACGAGCTGAGCCTGTAGTCCCGGGAGCTGGTCAACCGGCGTGAGAGGATTCGCAAGCGCCGCACCCACCGTCGCAAGGCCTGTAGATACATCCCCGATTGGCTCGAGGAAACCGAGAGCCGGGAAGAGTTGGGCGAGGCTCACAGCCTCACCCGGGGCATCCAGGAACGGGCCTGCTGCGGTGTCTTCATCGAAATAGAAGCCGCCTACCGTATAGGTGATCCGGTCACCGATGTTCCCGGTCTGGGTCAGCTCGAATGAAAATTGCTCGTGATTGTCGAGCACTGGATTGCCTTGGGGCGACGTCGTGCCGAATGTCGAGAATGGTCCATTGATGAGCGGTGGATTGAACGAGGCGGCCAAAGGAGCGCCGAAATCCGGGCGCGTCCCAATCCCAACACCGGCCAGAATGGCGGGGAGTGAATTAAACGTGTCCAGTAGCGACGGGCCCGCGCTACCGTCCGGAAGCGGGGTCGGCGTGAGCAGCGTTGCGTCAAGAACGAATGGATTTAATTCGGGGAAGAAGCTCGCAAACGCATTCGAGTCGGCGCGGCGATAGCCAAACAGGAACTTGGTTGAGTGGTCTTCGTTCCAGTCATAATTCGCTTCGAACCGGTGGCCGATAATATCTGTTTCACTAATGCCGATCGGCACCGTTGAAACGGCTTCGTCTTGGCGGCCATCGTCCGCAATCGGAACAAGCGGGGGTGTCGGTAGACCAAGCGTTGGGGCAAGCAAGGTGCCAAATGGCGCCGTCGCCTGCGTGAAGAACGGCTCGGCGTCGGTACGGGTATCCTCAAACCCGTATTCGAGACGCAGATTGGGGAGCGGCTCCCAGGCTAAGTCGACCGTCAGACCAGACCGGTCGACGCCACCAAAGTCGTTACCCAGCCCCTGCCGAATAAAGATTGGGCCGAGGTCGACATTCGTCGGCACGTTTTCAACGTACCCGTCCCGCTCAAAGGACAGGCCCGCAATCTTGATTGCGGCGGTGTCGCCGATCGGAATGTTGACGGCACCGCGATAGCCGAACGAATCGAAATTCCCGAACTCAGTCGTGGCATGTCCGGTCCACTCGCCGATCTCTGCACCTTTTGTGTTGATGCTAATGGCACCTGCGACGGCGTTCCGACCGAACAATGTCCCTTGCGGGCCTTTAACAACTTCAACGCTTTCAAGGTCCGGCGTGTCAAAGGCGAGACCTGGCGTCTTACCAACATAGATCCCGTTCACATAGAGGCCGACCGTGGCATCCAGACCGATTTGCGGATCGTTGACTCCGATCCCGCGGATCGCGAGCCGAAGACCAGAGGATTCGGCCGGGTTAGGCGACGCAATTAATCCCGGTGTGAACGTGGCCAGGTCATCGAACCCGTCAATGCGCAGGGTCTCGAGCAATTCGGCGTCAAACGCCTGGACGGAGATCGGCACATCCTGGAGGTCCTGCGTCCGCTTCTGCGTTGTCACCTCGACCGTGCCGAGCACGCGATCAGTGTCGAGGCGTTCGCGGATACGCTCCTGCGCCGTGGCGACGTCTGAAAGGGTTGCAGCTGCAGCGAGAGCGGTTGTGGCAAGGAGCCATGGCTTACGAATCGAAAGGAACGCCAACGTCTAATCTCCGGGTTGAACTGGAGCTCCCTCCCCGGGAGCAACTGGACTGCACACTAGTCCCAATTCGCCGGGAGTTTTACACTTTTCCGCAAAAGTGATAGATTGGTTAATCCATTTAAACTCAAAGCACTAGATGGCTCGAATGGAATATGCGCAAAAGTGTGCCCAAATAGACACAATCGCGAATCTGCTTTGAGAGGCCCTCCCGGATGGCCGGCTCAGGGCGTCAGAGTGCATCGATCACACACCCTCTGGCTTCCAGAATCGGCCGCATTTCCCAATAGGCCGCTGGCGTCCGCATCAGGGGAATCCGGGGATACAAGTGGTGGACGATGTGAAACTGCATCCAGAGGGACCCAAGATTACCGAGATGGCTGCGCCAGGCCCGCGTATCCTTGTACCGGCCCATCTCTTTAGCAGGGTGGTGCGGCGCCCAGCTTAGAAAGAATTGGATGTAGGTCAGTCCAATGTGCCGCGGGAGCCACCACAAAAGCGCGGCCTCTAAGGCATGCCCAGACCAAGCGAGCGTAAAAAGAATTCCATAGAATGCAAGCTGGTACGCGACACCAGTCAACAGGGCGCGGTTGGCTTGCGGCGTCTCCATACCGGCAAGGACTTCGCCGTACTTATTAAATCCGCCGCCAGCCCCGGGCTGGCGATTGATCAGGCTCTTCCAGATCGCTTGCCAAGGACCTGCGGCATGGCTCGAATAATCTGGATCTCGGTCGGGATCATTCGTGTGCTTGTGATGTTCCAAATGGGTCAAACGCGCTATGCCGTAGGGCAGCATGAGCGGGATCGTCGAGACATGGCCGACGAGTTCATTAAGCCAGCGGAGGGGTTCTCCAGGGCGCGCAATTATATCATGCTGTGCCTCGTGGGACGGCAGATAGGACAGGGTCACATTTACGGAGGCGATCAAAAAGCCGGCCCATAAAGGAAGAAGACCTGTGAACACCAAAGGCCAAAGCGCCAGCCAAACAGCGAAGTTAATGAGCCCCCACGCAATCGACCCCCACGGCGTGTGCCCCATATGGCGCCCCGCAATCTCACGTTCACGCCGAATTAGATCTTGCACGGACAGTTCGGAGCCCGCCACATCCAGGCTTAACGTGTCAGCCATAGCCAGCTCCCCCTCACCTGCGCGATAATACCGAGTAGCGCGGCGGTGATGCCGGCAGTCACCAGAGGCGAAATGCCCGCAGGCATGGACCATCCAGATTCAATGAGAAGCTGCGCTAGCAAAGGCCAGAGAAAGCCCGCTGCAAAGATGAGCGGCCCGATGGCAAACAGAGCTCTCAACGCTTTGACCACCATGCGGCATCCTCCATCGACCAAAAGGTGACACAGGCGTCAACTTTTTACAAGATGGAATCACGGGCAAAAAAACGCCGACCCTAGCTCTCAGTGTAGCGGTAGCCGACGCCATAGAGGGTTTCAATCGCGTCGAACTCTGGATCGACTTCGCGAAACTTCTTCCGCAGACGCTTTATGTGGCTGTCGATGGTCCGGTCATCAACATAGATCTGGTCGTCATAGGCCGCATCCATCAACTGGTCGCGGTTTTTAACGTAGCCAGGGCGCTGGGCGAGCGATTGCAGGATCAAGAACTCTGTCACCGTCAACCGCACAGGTTCATTGTCCCAAGTGCAGGCGTGCCGGTTGGGGTCGAGTGTCAAGCGTCCGCGGACGATCGGCTTCTGGTCGCCGTCTTCCGGTCCGCCAGCGGCGCCGCGCGAGCGACGCAGAACGGCCTTCACACGCTCCGATAAGAGTCGTGTTGAGCAAGGCTTTCGAACAAAATCGTCCGCACCAATATTAAAACCAATCACCTCATCAATCTCTTCGTCCTTTGAGGTCAAAAAGATGACTGGCAAGTCAGAGGTCTGGCGCAGACGACGGAGCAATTCCATCCCGTCCATCTTCGGCATCTTCACATCAAAGATCGCGATATCAGGCGGGCTTTCCGTGAGAGCCGGTAAGGCACTTTGACCATCAAAATAGGTGCGGACTTGATAGCCTTCGGCTTCAAAAAACATCTTCAGTGAGGTGACAATGTTTTCGTCGTCATCCACGAGCGCCAAAGTCGGCATATCAGGTCATCCTTCCAGTCCATAGCAGAGACGAGGGCTTACAATCTCTGCAAGGTAATTCAATCATGCTTCGGCCTGGGCGAAAAGCCCGCCAATACTGATGATTACAACGCCGCAATGTGGCGCCGCATCGGGCAGATCCGGGCAATTTCGGGGTGAGCGCACGTTAACTCTGCCCAAACCCTTAACAGCAGTAAGCGTTAGCCGCGCTTGACCATACCGACGCGCATATCCTCTGCGGTATAGACATGGGTCTCATCGGCAAACACTTTGCCGTCGGCCACGCCGAGAACAAGCGATCCACGTTTGACCTTTTTCATGTCGATTTCGTATCGAACACATTTGATATCTGGCGTTATCTCGCCGGTAAACTTGACCCGGCCAACGCCCAGCGCGCGGCCAACCCCCGGCGATCCGGACCAACCGAGCCAATAGCCCACCGCTTGCCACATGGCATCAAGCCCGAGACATCCTGGCATAACCGGATCACCCGGAAAGTGACACTCGAAAAACCAGAGGTCTGGATGAATATCGAGTTCGCAGCGCACGCTCCCTTTGCCGTGGATACCGCCATCTAGGGTCATCTCCGTGACCCGGTCGAACATCAACATTGGCGGCGCTGGTAGCTGGGCGTTTCCAGGTCCGAAGAGTTTCCCTTCGCTCGACTGGATCAGCTCGTCATAGGTGTATGACGGTTGTGGTTTGTGAAAGGCGTGGGGTCCCTCGGCGGTCACCTTGTTGCTCCCGTGGTGGCGGTCTAGGGCTTCCACACGAGGGTAGCGCAGCTGTCAACCGGCAGCGTCACTATTCGTTCGAAGTGCGCCTGTGGAGACGCCCCACGTCGCCGGCATCTGGACCCAGCCGCGATAACCGTCGGCGGTCACACGAAGCCAGCTTCCAGCCTCTGAAACGACCCCCACGATTAGGCCTGACGACAGCCGTGCGACGGCGCGTGACGTCTCATCGGGGTCGACCCGCAGCAGCGTCTCTTCGCGGATCATTACATTTCTTTCAGCCGACAGCATTCGTGCGTGCATCCAAACACGGGCGCCATCGGGATCTTCAACGAATCGCCAGTTCTGGCTTTCTTTCAAAATGCGGACGGGCAGGCCTTCCCGCTGATAGGCCCATCGGATCGGATGGTCGAGGCTCGGCCCGGCACGCCCATTAGTCAGTCCGTAACGCAAGCTTTCAAAGCGCGGTACAGGCTTCCCAGAGAAGCTACTGATACGCCCCTCCTGAGCTGCCGCAGCCGGTGCGAAGATGAAAAGGAACACGAGAAGGGAGCCAAGCGAGGCGACCAGGCGCATGGGCGAGCATTCCGTTAGCTGAAATCTTCAATTGCCAATCATCATGCCATGACGGCCGTAAATCGCCCGTAAACTGAACACTGCCCGCGCAAAGCGGTCGTTGTTCGAAGGGAGTTTTGACGCGCATTGGCCAAGGCGGAAGGCTCTGCTATCTCAATGTCTTGAGCATTTGCGACGAGAGGGGCCATGAACGCAGGGAAACTCAAGATCATCGTCACCCGGCGATTGCCGGGACCCGTCGAAACACGGATGAAGGAACTTTTCGATGCGGAACTAAACGAAGATGATCATCCCTTTACAGCGGACGAGTTAGCAGACGCAGCTAGCAGGGCTGACGTGCTCGTGCCGACGGTGACAGACCAAATCGATGCGCGCATCCTCGCGCGTGCCGGGGAGCACTTAAGGCTGATCGCTCAATTCGGCGCCGGGTTTGACAATATCGACATCAATACGGCAGCCCAACGCGGGATTGCCGTTACGAATACGCCGGGCGTACTGACCGACGACACCGCCGACATCACCCTCGCCCTCATCCTTGCCGTTCCACGCCGGCTCGTGGAAGGGCGGAAAGCCATGGAAGGCGGCGCGTTCACTGGCTGGTCTCCGACTTGGATGATGGGGCGGCGGATCGCAGGCAAGCGCCTAGGCATTATCGGGATGGGCCGCATCGGCCAGGCTGTCGCCAAACGCGCGAAAGCCTTCGGACTACAGATCCACTATCACAACCGAAAGCCTATCAATCCCCGCATCTCCGAACCACTAGAAGCCACCTATTGGGACAGCCTCGACCAGATGCTGTCACGCATGGATATCGTGTCGGTCAATTGTCCGCATACACCCGCCACTTTCCACTTATTGAATGCCCGCCGCATCGAGCTCATGCAGCAAGGCGCCTATGTCATCAACACCTCCCGCGGCGAAGTGATTGATGAGGCGGCACTGGCGCGCGCTTTGGAAAGTGGACATTTAGGCGGGGCGGGTCTCGACGTTTTTGAGCGCGAACCGGAGGTCAACCGGAAGCTATATGAACTGCCAAATGTCGTCCTCTTACCGCATATGGGATCGGCCACGATCGAGGGTCGTATCGAGATGGGCGAGAAAGTCATCATAAATATCAAGACATTTGCCGATGGCCACCTGCCGCCGGACCGCGTGATCCCCGGCATGCTCTAGGCGGCGCCCGGACGCCCCAGATACCCCGACGCGCTAACCGTCCTCCGGGACATAATCGAGTGGCGTGCCCATTTCTCCGGGCGGCAGTTTCACATGGGGCTTGGTATCAGCATCCTCAGCCTCTGGCGGCGCCGGCAGAGCCGCCATTGCCCGCGCCACATCCAGCTCGCGCGCAAAGGCTTCATGGCGGGGATGAACAAGCTGCGCCGCGTCGCCGAACTTGTAGACCAGCCGCGCCCAATCCCCAGCTGAGTAATTGAACGCGCCGCCGCGGGGTTCCAGATCCGACCAGTCACCTTCGCGAGACGCGGTAACAGCCATTCGGGCCCAACGGGCCGCTTCAGAACTATCGCCATACCCCTTCAGCGCGCGCTCCATCAGGAGACATAGCCGCCCCGTAGGCCCTGCCTCGACCAGCATGGCCAACGTCTTAATTGCAGCGACCCAATCCCTCTCCTGGATTGCGAGTTCCGCCCCGAGGACCTTGCTTTCATAATGATCAGGATTCGCGTCGATCAGGCGTTGCAGGCGCGCTTTCGTCTTAACCTTGTCGTCGCCCGCCGACATTTGGCGAATGAGCTGAGATAGAGCCGGATGCGGACGGGAACGCCAGGCGAGCTCGATCACGTCGACACCCGCCTTTTCCTTCTTGTCCAGCATCAATTGGCGCGCACCGTTCCACGCCGCCGGAGGAAATCCGGGGGCCGCCCGTAATGCGTCGGCGAGGGCCTTTTGGGCCGCAGCCCTTTGGTCATTCGGTAAGGAGACGGCATGGGCCGTTTGCAGCACGGCGCGACGCCGACGCAGGCTGTCCCCTGCGATCAGCTTCTTGCGTTCCCCTATGGCGAGGGTTTCGAGGGCTTTGCTCCATTCGCCTTGGGAGACTTGTAAATCGAAGAGCGAATTGAACGGCCAGTCTGCCCCTGACGGCAGGGCTAAGGCTTCGCGCGCACTGGCTTCGGCAGCGCTTGTATCCCCTCTCTCCATGGCGGCGGCCGCAGTACCGCGCAGACCTGCCATTTGCCCCCCAGGGAGGCGGGCCATCTGAGCCCAGGCGCGTTCGGCTGAGATCCAGTCACCGGAAGCTTCAGCGGTACGCGCTTCAAGCAGAACTTTCAAACGCTCGTCCTCAGCATGGGCAGCCGCCTTTCGCGCGAGTTTAACCGCCGCAGACACGTCACCTGCTTCGGCGGCAAGCAGACCTTCCGCTAGGGCCGCATTCGCTTTACGCATGCGAGACTGTTCGCGGGCCTTTCCCCACTTTCCAGGGAGCATCCAAAGACCGGCAATTAAACCCCAGATTGCCGCCGCGATACCGCTGAACAGGACGAGGATCAGGGTCGCCCAAACAAGTTTAAGCCGGATCGAAAGGCCGAATGCGTCGACCTGAACGCTCCCCGGCAACGTCGCCAAGTACAGCGCTCCAGCCCCGGCCGCGACAATCAGAACAATGAGCAATAATAGACGCAAACGCTTACCTCACCCTACCGATCGCTATCGAGCAGAGCGAGACGAAGATTATCCAAACCTGTTTCCAGTGCGAGACGCCGTTCAGCCGCTTCGACCCAATCAGACAAAACGTCCCCCGCGGCACCTTCGACCGTTTTGACCCGCGTTAAAGCGGCGTCGAGATCTTCAGCCTCTAAGGATTGGCGGGCCTCGCCGAGCGCCGAAATTAACGGGTCGCTCGCAACCGGCTCACCGTTTACTTCAATACCGTCGCCAAAAACCCGGCGCACCCACGACCAGCCATCGTCGGCTTGGCCGGCCGCAAGCGCCGCCTCCCGAGCTTCAACGGCGGCATCGTCAAATCGGCTTTGCAGGTTTGCAAAGGTCGGCGCGCCCGACACCGCAAGCGGTTGAAGCCGCGTAACCTGCTCATTGTTCGGCAGCGCCTTTGAAAGTTCAGCATAGGCGGTTTGAAAAGGCTGACCCTGGCGAGCGGCCGCTTCAACATTCAAAAGGGCGATCATGGCTTGGGTTGTATTTTGAGCTGCGGCCTGGGCGGCATTGACCGACGTGACCGTTTCCGCGCGCGACGATTGCTGTTCCCGGAGCACTGCCACGTCTTGCTGCAAGGTCGCGATTGTCTCTGACTGGGCCGCTAATTGTTGGACCGCTGCGGGCTCACTCGTACTGCTTGCTTTCAGTGTTTCGAGTTCCGCGCGGATCGCGGCGACCTCCTCGACAAGCTGCGGGTCCGGCTCGGCCGGGGCCGAGGTGTCTGTACCGTCCGCCTCGCTCGGCGTCGACTCTGACAGTGTATCGAGCCTCCCTGTCAAATCTGCCAGCGCCTGGGCGCGTAGCTCTTGGCGGCTTAATATGTCAGCCTGGGTCGTTTCAATCAGATCAACACGATCCCGCAAGGCGGTGACAGCGCGGTTCATGAGCCGCGGACTGGTCACCTCATCCTCATCGGCCCGTTCCAGCGTCTCTAATCGCTCGATCAGCGCCGGCAACGGACCTGTGTCGCCCTCACCGGCCCCAAGCATCGCTTCGTCTAACCGCTGATTGAGGGTTTCGATTTCCGTCGTGAGGGCATCAATGGCTTCGCTGTCCCCGCTGGCCGCCGCTGCGCCTGAAATCTCGCGAGACAGTCTCGTCTCCGCATTGGCCAGTTCGTCTGCTAGGCCTGTGAGGCGAGACTCGATGGCGTCTTGATCGACCTCCAGAGTCGCAACTTTCGGAATGATCGTCTCCGGGGCGTAGTTTTCCGTCGAAACCTGATCGAACCCCGTCGCGATCACTGCGCCGAGGATTGCCGCACTGACCCCCGTCGTCCCGAGCGCGAACCAGCCTGGCCCTTTCGATCCCCTATTGTCAGGCCCCTCTTTCGCAGCGGGTTCAAAGGAGGCATCGATCGGTGCGTCTGGGTCGGTTGGTGTGTCGGCTTGATCAG
>JBCAWP010000017.1:0-18359 GCA_038534535.1 Pseudomonadota bacterium | reverse complement strand
CGGGACCGGTAGTCAGAGACCGCGCCGCGATCGAGCGCCCGTAGCGTTGCTTCCGTCGTCGTAATCGCGACGACCGAGAGAATGGCCACAAGGAACAGAACCGATATGAGCGAGGCCCCCCGCTCCTGTCTCTTCTTCATTGCGGGCGTCCTCCGACAGGGAAGCGCTGGGTCAGAACCTCACCGTTTGAAAACGTCATCACGAACTCCACCGCATCGGGCAATAAAACGCCTTCTTCGGTAAACCTAAGACCCCATATTTCCGCGGGCAGTCCGCCGCCGTAAAAGCGAACATCCAGATCGTCGAGCCCTTCCAGCAAGACGGTCTCAGAGGTCGGGGTCGCACGTACGCGGTCTGGTCGCAGGATCAAACGCCGATTTAAAGCATTGTCCTCAAAGCTATACTCAACGGTCAGCAGTTCACTGCGATCTTCGGCGGCATCGATATTCGTCCAACCGGAACGGACAAGGCCTAGGACGACCCCGTCTCGCCCTGGCGGTCCACCGTACAATCCCCGCTCGCCTTCCCCCGCCCGACCGGTATCCGCGAGCCGCGCAATCGCATGGCCGAGGTCCGCGCGGATCAAGGCCGTCGCGCGATCCAAGCGTTTCATCGTCTCGGAGGTTTGGCGCAGCTGCTCTTGACCGCCAAGCGCAGCCATCAGCATCGCGGCCCCCGCCGACATTAATAGCGAGAAGGCAAATAGCGCGATGAGCGTCTCGACCAGTGTAAACCCCGCGGCGGGCTTTTGAGATTGGACGTCAGCCCCGCTCACTGGATCGCCCTCAGCGTTGTTGCCTGAGCGATCACAGCGCCCTCTGGATCTTCACCCCGACGCACCTGAACATCCACGAAGACAAGTTCCGGCCGCGGGCCCGGCAGGATGGTCAGCGTCCAAAGGAACTCCCGGCCCATCTGACTCTCGGTGCCGGATGTGACACCTTGCTCCAAGGGTAAGCGCCGCCAAACGATATCCGTCAGTTGATTGTCAGCAACGACCCTGGCGAGATAACGCTCTTGAACCTCGCGGGTGCCCTCGACACTGCCTTGCAGCAAGCTCGTAAAGCCGACAGCCGCCGTCGCCAGGATCCCCAAGGCGACGATGACCTCCATCAGGCTGAAACCCGCCTCCGGTTTTGCCGATCGCGTCATCGTCTCGGTCGGTCCTCTGCATCGGCGCCAAACCGTATCTGCGTACGCTCTGCCCCGTCCGCAATGGTGATCGTGCCGCTTGAGGGAATACCGGACGGATCGAAGATTATATCCGGCATAAGGTCCTCGCTTGGCCGGCGCCGGTCGATCACGAAAAGGAGGTCGGGATCTAGATCATAGCCGAGCCGCCGGTCGATCGACCATTCGCCCTCAACGCGCGTGGCCACCTCAAAGCGATCGGAATGCAACTGCAAGCCGTGCAAGACGCCCGTCGTCACGGCTCGATCTTCCAGATCACCAATCGAACGCTCAACGTCACTCACCGCGGCTTCAAGCCGCGCGGGTCCTTCAGGAAGGTTCATCACGACAATGGTCGTCGAAAGACCGACGATGAAGACGACGAGCAAGACCTCGACGATTGTGAAGCCCGCCATCTGATTGCCGCGATGCATCACGATGTCCGAGGCCTAGGAGTCCCAGTTTCCGATATCGGCATTCTCGCCTTCCCCGCCGGGCTGACCATCGGCTCCGAACGAGAAAATATCGTAGGCAGAGCGCGACCGCTCAGCCGGGATCACGTATTGATAGGGCCGGCCCCAAGGATCTTGTGGCAATTGCTGAATGAAACCGCCTTGGGGATAAAGGGCCGGGTTATCGAGGCTTTGCGGGGCCTCAACCAATGACCGCAGACCATCAGCTTCGCTCGGATAGGAATAGAGCTGCAGGCGATAGCGCTCAAGGCTTTGGCTGAGCGCAGCAACGTTCGCTTTCGCAGTCTTGATCTGTGCATCGGAGCTTGCGCCAAGCACATTCACAAGGACCACCGTGGACAACAGCCCGATGATGAACACGACAACCATGATTTCCGTCAGTGTGAAGCCGGCTTCCTGACGTTTGCGTTTCTTAAACAGAGCTTCGACGCGCATGAACACACTCCTGATCAACCGAAGGCGATAGAATTAAGCTGCATGATGGGCAGCATGATAGATAAAACAATAAGGGCGACGAGGCCACCAAGCACCAGTATGACAAGCGGTTCGAGAAGACCAAGAACGACACTTGACGCACCGTCGAACTCGTCCTCCAGATAGTCGGCGCCCTTGCCCATCAATTCAGGCAAATTCCCGCTGGTGGCCCCGCTCGCAGCCAGATGGACGAGCATAGCGGGGAAGACATCGGCTCGGGCGAGCGCGCTCGCCGGGGCGACGCCTTCGCGCACATTGCGCACAACCCCATCAATCGCATCAGCGAAAACCAGATTGCCCATCGAGCCTCTGGCCGCAACCAGGCTGTCGGCGAGCGGTGTACGGCTCTCAAGCAACATCGCGAAGGTCCGGGCGAACCGGGCACTGCTCGCTGTCTGCATGAGCTTGCCGATGATCGGAACGCGTAACCAAGCCGCATCCAGTCGTTTCTTAATCGCTGGTCTTCGAAACAGGCGTCTGAGACCGGCCACCGCCGCAACCAGCGCCAGAATGAAAACAACACCCCAATCCCGCATGAACTCCGAAACTCCAATCACGATCCGTGTCAGCAAAGGCAACTGCTGATCGAAGGCCGAGAATTGTTCAACAATGCGCGGGACCACGAAAATCATCAGCAAGGAAATCACGACGATGGCGACGAAAGCGAGCACCATCGGATAAATCATCGCCGTCTGGACCTTGCGCCGCGTCTTTTGCGACTTTTCCAGATAGACGGCGAGGCTTTCGAGGACTTGACCGAGATTGCCCGACACTTCACCAGCCGCCACCACCGACCGATAGAGCGGAGAAAAGGCCCGGCCTGCATCTCCGATGGCATCGGAGAGTTTTCGTCCTTCCGACACCCGGTCGCGCATCGCCGCGAGAAGGCGCCGAACGGCGGGTTTTTCCGACTGGGTTGAAACGGCACCAAGGGCTTCTTCAACGGGCGTGCCAGAGCCAATCATCATCGCGAGTTGGCGTGTGATCAACACGCGGTCAGAGGAGGACAGCCCTCCCTGACGAATCCGCTGGCTCGCCCGCTCTTCCTTGGCTTCAGAGAGTTTAAGCGGTGTTAGCTGGCGAAAGCGGAGCTCTTTTCGCGCCGCGCGCGCCGTATCGGCCGAGAGGACGCCGGCGGCTTTGCGTCCGTCTGGGGCCAGTGCGACATATTCATATGTCGGCATTGTCCTCTCCTTCGCGGCGGCTCACGCGAATGACCTCATCAAGGCTCGTCTCGCCAGCCATCACACGCGCCATTCCACTCTCAAACAACATACCATGTTCAGCGAAGGCGCGCTTCTCAAGTGTTCGTTCGTCAACATCTTCGTGGATGAGATCGCGAAGCCCGCGGTCAACGATCATCATCTCATAAATGCCGATCCGGCCGAGATAACCGGTCCGTCCGCAAGACGGGCAACCATGGGCCCGCCAAAATGTGACATCGGCATCTGGCGCAATCCCGGCTGCCTCTCGCTCGGCGGCGTCAGGCGTATAGGCTTCCTTACAGTCCGGACAGAGCTTGCGTACGAGGCGCTGGGCAAGCACGGCTCGCAAGGTCGATGAAAGGAGATAGGACTCAACACCCATGTCTCTCAGACGTGTAATGGCCGACGCCGCTGAATTCGTGTGGACGGTGGATAAGACGAGACGTCCTGCGAGCGACGCCCTGGCGGCGATCTGAGCAGTTTCAACGTCACGCACCTCCCCCACCATGACGACATCAGGGTCCTGGCGAAGGATCGCGCGGAGCCCGGCGGCAAACGTCATACCCACCTTGTCGTTGACCTGCGTCTGCCCAATCCCGTCGAGACCGTATTCAATCGGGTCCTCGATCGTCAGGATACTGCGCTGGCCGTCATTCAAGATCGATAGCGCGGAGTAAAGCGACGTCGTCTTTCCGGACCCCGTTGGCCCGGTGACAAGGATCACACCGTTTGGTTCTGCTAAGGCCTTGCGAAACCGCGCCAAAATCTCCGACGGCATGCCCAAATCCTCAAGGCTCATATGGGCGCGCGCTTTATCGAGGATCCGCAAAACCACACGTTCGCCATAGCGTGACGGCAGGGTGGAAACCCGCACATCGACGGCCCGGCCGCCGACGGTCAGGGCAATCCGCCCATCTTGGGGCACGCGCCGTTCGGCAATATCAAGCCGCGCCATCACCTTGATGCGCGAGACAAGCGGCGTTGCCAGCCGGCGAGACGGGCTTAGGATTTTTAGCAATACACCGTCTATCCGGTATCGGATCGACAGTTCATCCTCGTTGGGTTCGATGTGAATATCGGACGCGCCGCGATTGATCGCTTCGTAAATCAAGCCATTGATGAGGCGTATCACCGGCGCGTCATCATCGCCGTCCAATAGGTCAGCGGTCTGGTGGATGCCTTCGGCAAGGCTCGCCAAATCGTCCTGGCCTGCCAAGGCTGCGGCCTCATCTTCCTCGGCGAACTCGGTTCGAGCATAGGCGAGCGGCAATTGGCGCGCGAAGGCCTCAGGGCTCAAACGCTCGATATCGAACGCCCGGCCAAGAGCCCGGCGAACTTCGAGGAGGTGGAGCGGATTTGCACCCTCCCGAACGCCGACTGTCAGACGATCACGCTCGGGCAGAACCAACACGCCCTTATCACGGGCGAAGGCATAACCAATCGTCGCGAGGTCGTCGCTCATCAGTTCGTCAGATCTTCAGAATTGGTGCCTGGGTTCGCCTCGGGGGACAGAGGCGGGATCGCGAATTGATCGATTGCCGGTTCGTTTCCGCCATTTGCGAGAAGCTGCTGGCCGCGGATGTACTGGAAGCTTGAGCCAGTTGCCGTGCGCACATCATCGCGGTCATGCAAAATGGTCGGCCGTATAAAAACCATCAGATTGGTATTCGAGCGCTGTTTCAGTTCATTCTGAAACAGCCGCCCCACCGCCGGTATGTCCCCAAGTAGCGGTACCTTTTCAACTTCCAAAAGATCCTGGGCCTCAATCAAGCCACCAAGGACGATCATTTCGCCATCATCGACCACGACGCTGGTCTGCAACACGCGTTGGTCCAGGATGAAGTCTGGCGTGACCGATGTGCCGATCACGCTATCGACGCTCGAAACTTCCTGGTTGATATCGAGGCGCACCGTGCCGTCCGTTCCCACGCGCGGCATCACGGTAAGAATGATGCCGACCTCGCGGCGCTCCACCGTGACAAATGGATTGATGTTCGCGTCTCCGAGAGCGGCGCCCGACGTGATCGGAATTTCCTGCCCCACGGAAAAGACCGCCTCATTGTTATCAAGTGTTGTCACCGTTGGTTTTGAGAGAAGATTGGAATCTTCATCGTCCTGGATCGCGTTGAGAACGACGCCGAACAGCGTGTCCCCGCTCTGACCGCCAAAACCGAGCGTGCCACCCGTCAGGCCAAGTAGCGACGCTGTGGCAGCCTCTTCAAATAGGCTCGATCCCGTGCCGTCGGCGTCGAGATCGACATTCGCAATTGCGCCGGCAAGCGCGAGGAGGTTCGGCGTGGCGCTCGAAAATGTCGACGAGGCGAACGGCACATTGCCGTCGTCACCGGACACAAGAAACTGCAATCCAAGCTCACGTTCGAGCGTATCCGAAACCTCGACGATGATTGCCTCGACGAGGACCTGCTTCGGACGGAAATCAAGCTCCTCAACGATGCCTTGAATCGCAGTCACGGTCTCAGGTGCCGCGCTCACAATGACGGAGTTTGTCGGCTCGTGGATCGCGATGATGGTTGCAACGCCTGCCTCCCCGGCCCGCGCCGTTTCAGTTTCAGCAATCTGGCGAAGGATCGGCTCCATGAGGACCGCATCGGCATGGTTCAGCCGCATAACGCGGGTGTCTTTTTGCAAGGGTGACTGGGTATCCAGTTCAGCCACCAATGCCGCGGCTCGTTCAACGCTAACCGGATCGCCGCGAAGAATAATGGAATTGCTCGCCGGCGATGCGATGACGGAGAGCTTGGCGACGCCGTTTCTGTCGGCCGCGCCCGATGCAGCCTCAAGACCGTTCAGGATGCTCTCCATTTCCGCGACCGGAACCGCCTTTAGGGCCAGAGTTCGCGTCACCGTATCGTCAAGATCGATCGAGTTCACGAGCGACCTGACAGTGCCCATATTGGAACCGTACTCGACGACAATCAGAATATTCGACGCTGGGCTCGCGACCACGCGGCCCTGTGCCCCAAGCAAAGGTTTCACCATTTTTGCTGCTTCGACGGCGCTGAAGTGATCAAGCTTGAAGGCCTGCGTCACAAAGCCCGACGGCGCGCGCCCGCCCAGCGCGCCTTCAGCGGCTGCGGATTCTTCCGGAACAATCCTGTAAACCCCCTGTCCATCGGGGATCGCCGAGTATCCCTGCACGCGCAAAGTGGACAGGAAAACTTGGAAGAGATCGCCCGTCGAGAGTTCCGTCTGTGAACTCACCGTAACACGGCCACTCACGCTCGGATGAACAATGAAAGTATAGCCCGTGAGCATCGCCACATCGTCAATCAGCGCGGTGATTTCGACGTCGGCAAGATTAATAACGTGCTGCGCTTCGCTGGTTACCTGGGCGACCGCCGGCAGCGGTGTCGCAGCGGCCAAGCAAGTGGCAGCGAGAACGGCCAAACGTCTACGCATACTTAGGACTCCTCCGCGAGCGTGATCGATACGACCACTTCCTCGTCCTCTCTTTCAAGCCTCAATTCCAGCTGCCGTGCTTGCTGAAAAAGCGCTTGTAGTTGTTGCAGGTTTTGACCTGAAAGACTGCGACCATTGACGGCCGTTAGCACGTCGCCGGGGCGCAATCCGTAATCAAGAAGCGTGGACACGTCTCCGCTGGCGGAAATCTGGAAACCACGGACGGTGTTGCCCTCGCGTACTGGTGACAGTCTCACAGCTGAGAGGAGTTGCCGGGCAGATGACAAGTCGGCGACGACCGGGTCTGGCGGCCCAGCTGGGCGTCGCTGCCCAGCGCGCGCCGAAGCGGCGTCGGCATTTGACGCGTCAAGAACAGCGACAGTCTGCAAACCGTCGTCCGGACGGACGGGCGTCAAAACCAAGGGCTCGACACCATCGCGCATGCGCAGGGATTCAAGATCGCCTCTCGAGCGAATGGCGACCCGATCAGAAAACACCCCTTCCAACAGGACGCCGTCGATAATCTCGCTTCCGACCTGAACAAGCACCTGCTCCCCGGTCGGCGTGACGATATAGGCAGAGCCCGCCCGGCCGTCCGCAGATGTTGCCCTCATCCCAGTGAGAGTGAGATTGAGTTTCGTTTCCGGCGCGTTCAGCACATCATCGCTCGGTGGTGCCTCGACAATCACGGCGCCGCGCGCAAACTGGTTGGACGTCGTCAAAACGGTGCGATCTGCAATGGCGGTCCCCGCCTGCTGCGTCGTGATCGGGCCGACGGATAAAGACCGATCGGAGACGGGGATCACGCTGTCGGGCGAGATGATGAACCACGCCCCCCGCGCCGCCGTCATAGCGAGCGCTGAAACGAGGGCAATTTCCAGCGTCGTCCGCCCCAAGGCGACCGCAGAACCTGGAATTTTCGGCAGGGTGCCTGCCATCGCTCTCACCTCTACATCACGCAATTCATGCGACTATTTAACTTTGGCACGCCATTGGCACGCTTGCACCCTTACAATCTCAGCAGAAGGAGAAAACAGGCTTAGCGCTTAGACGAAAATTTCACCGATTTGGCCTTATACGGCATTCGATGCGCCTCGCCGATAGACCGATCCGTCAACATTATGGCTGACCTTACAAAGAAATATCATCAATCCGAACATCGAGTGCCGCAGCAAGTGATTTGGCCGTTCGCATATTGAATTGCGCTCCATTTTCGATCCGCGACACATGATTGACGCCAATATCGGCCTGCTCGGCCAATTCTCGCTGTGTCATAAGTCGCCAGCGTCTTATCGCACGAACCGGATTTTCGCCGTCAGAGATCACCTTTGTCACATCAGCCGGAAGCGACGTCATGCCCGCCGTCAGCTTATCGAGCTGACGCTCAAGCCGGGACACCCTTTCCTCAAGAGAAGCATCGGTTTGAGACATGCCCAACCTCCACGACCACCGCTCTTAGGTGTCCCCTACCACTGGCCGAACACAGTTTTTTGTAGGCCGTATGACAGAGGTGTGACGAGCGCAGCTCGCGGCGATCGGCTTGGAAAGGCACCCCGGCCGACCACTCGGCCAGGGCGCTCATTGTAAAGTCGGTGAGCCGTCTAGAACTTCACCGTAGCCTTGGCCGTAAACTCACGTCCAAGGTCGAAGACATCGAAATCAGCAACGGTGCCGTCATCAAAGGTCTGAGTTGCCTCATAATCGTCACCGATGAGGTTACGGGCAGCCAGTTCGAGGTTCCACGTCTGTCCGAAGGAAACGAAATCGCGGCTCACGACAAAGTCGAGAAGCACGGGCGTCTCTTCAATAACGGCCGGTGTGATACCGCCCGTGAAGACGTTCTCGGTCTGGCGGATCCGCTCCGATGCCCAGTTCAAAAGCAAGGTGGCCTTGCCGTTTGTTTCAGGCTCTTCAAGACCGATCTGAACGTTCACAAGATGCTCAGACTGCCCCTGAAGGCGACGACCGTCGACAATAAAGTCAGTGCCGTCTTGGATGACCGCCTCGGCGCCCGTTGCCGAGCTAATGGCAGCCGATACCACGGTGCCATTCGCGTCGACGCTTGAGTCCGAATAGGTGTAGTTCGTTTTGAAAACGAGTTCTGTCGAATTCAAGAACCGGTTTGTTGTCCAGTTGCCGACATCAAATGTCTGCTCATACTCGAATTCCGCCCCAAAGACTTCAGCACTTGGCGCGTTGACGAATGTCTGGAGCACCTGGCCACCGAGAAGGTCTGAGGTTGTTTCAATCGGATTTTCAATATCCTTGTAGAAGCCACCCAGGGTGATGAACTGACCGCGCCCAAGATAGTATTCCAGGCGAGCGTCGAAGTTTTGGATCTCCGAGTTCTGCAGGAACGGGTTACCAATGATCAATTGGTCCGTTTGGTCATCCAGAAACGTTGCAGGCGTCAATTCGCGGAACTGAGGACGCGTGATTGTCTCCGAATAACCAAGACGGAGCTGAAGGTTGCCCACCGGGTTCCAGGTCAAGGTGACAGTGGGCAGGAGGAAATCACCGTCGATCAAGCTTTCCGAGAACGTCGCGTCTGGCAGCGACGTTGAGAAAGCCTGGGTCAACTGGTCACTCCCTTCCCAACGCGCACCAACCGCCAGGCGGAAGTAAGGGCCGACTTCGGCATCAAGGCCCACATACCCGGCCTGAACCTCAAGTGAGGAAAACGCATTATCGAGCGAGATCGGGTTGGTGATCAGTGTCGCATCGAAAACGTCCGTTCCGGCAACATCTTCTGAAAAGAGGACATCATTCCGAATGAAAGCGAGCGAGTCTGGGAAACCCGTGGCCTGGAAGATGAAATCCCGAACGAGCGATTCGCGCTCCTTGTCGGTGTAGGCGTAACCGAACTTGAAATCGACGGCGTTATCTAACACCCGGAAAGGAAGTTCAAAGTCGATACCGGCATCGATATTCTGGTCGTCAATCCGCGAGAACGAGACCGTCGATGCGTTCACGCCGATACTCCCGACACTGAAGCTTGGCGCGAATGTCAGTGCGAACGGTTCGTCCGGAGACGTCCGTCCACGCAGTTGTGTGCGCTGGAAGGGAGCGTCTCGGAAGGCTTCACCATAGGCCCCGCGCCACGCAACGGACAGATCGAACAGCGCCGGGAAAACGTGCTCGCCACTCAGCTGGGTCTGCCAAACTTGGTTCTCGATGAATTCGAAGTTCTCCCGAAGAAGCTCAACGGAGTCTTCTTCCGGAACAACGAAGTCTTCAAGACGCGTATCGTTGGTTGTGGACCGCAAAACAAGCGTGGTCGACGTCACTTCGTGGTTCGACCCGACTTCGACGCCAAAGGCCGCCAAGCCGTTCAGCAAGGTTGTCTGCTGCGTGCTGGTAAAATCCTGCAGCTCGGCCGCAATCGTGCTCGGCAGATCTTCATCAAATGGCTGCGCGTCAGCATTCAAAGCCGTGTTGACCAGACCACGTTCCCGGCGACCTTGGCGTGTTTGCCAATCATTTGAGAAGTTTGCCGCGAAGTTTGCGCCAAGCTTGATGTCCGGCGAGATATCGTAGAACCCGCCGAACTCGAGGCTGAAGCCGTGGTTCGGAGGCCGATCGTCAATGAATGTGATCAGCGTCTCAGGAACGCCGAGAGAGAGATCGAGTTCCTCTTGGTCGAATGCGCCAATACCGTCGGTGCCGAAGAACGCCGTCAGGACCGGGTCCGGCAAATTCCGCGTGCCGTCGTCAAACCCGAGATAATCGGTGTCGCCGCCATCATGCAGCAAGCCGTCTTGCCCAGTCGTCACCGTATCGACGCCAATGGACGCGCCGATATTCAAGTAAAACTCGTCAGGAACAGACTTCGTGCGAAGTTCAACCAGTCCACCACCAAACTCGCCGGAAAACTGAGGCGAGAAAGTTTTTTGAACCAGGGCGCCCCCAAGGAACGAGGTTGGAATCAGATCGAGCGGAACGACGCGGCGAAGCGGTTCCGGGCTCGGAAGAGGCGACCCGTTGATCGTAACCGACGAATAGCGGTCGTTTAGGCCACGGACGATAACGAACTTACCACCGTCGCTGACAGAGATACCCGCAACCCGCGACAGCGCGCTCCCAATGTCGCCATCCCCCGTTCTCGCGAAAGATGCTTCATCAAGAACGCTTGAAATTTCAGACGTTGCCCGCTTCTCGTCGGGAATGAACTGCCCTCGAACGACAACCTCCCCAAGAACGGCAGCGTCTTCTTCTTCCTCGGCGGCCGGCTGCGCAGCTTGTTGATCCTGCGCAACTGCGAATTGAACGGACGCAAGCGCTGTTGAACCAAGCAACAGCGCAGCCGTTCTGAAAAGTTGAGTATGTTTTGGCACCTCTGGATCCCTCAGGCAGTCAAACTATGAAATCAAAATGACAAAAGCGGGCGCAGTGAAGCACTGCGCCCGCTCAAGCCAGGTTTATTAGAGGCCGATCGTCCAGCCTGCGAACCAGGTATCGTTCTCATCTTCGAGAGCACCGATATACTCAGCTGGTTCAAGCGCATCACATGGTGAAGGCAGAGCCGTGAATGGCTCAGCTGCTGGGTCGGTCTCAGCTTCGCCCGATGGGATCGCCGCGAAGACCGCTTCACAGACAGTCACCGGGTTGGCTGCCGCAACAGCCGTCTCAGTAGCGCCTGGGGCCAGCAGAGACGTGAAGCCAGGGATCGCTCCCAGGGTTGCTGTCGCCGCTTCGACCACGTTCACAACGTTCGCAATCGGGAGTTCATCGAAGTTACCGGCCGTCTGCTCACCATTCGCAGACAGCGAAATGCCGTTGAACACCGGGAAGACGCCTTGCATCGAGTCGTTGTTGAACTCGATACCCTGGTCGAAGTTGGTGATGATCGTGTTTATGAGAGCACCATCGGTACCGGCCCGAAGCTGTGCGCCCTCACCCGAAGCGCCATCACCGATCAGCGTAACGTTGGAGACAATGGCACGCGACCGCGGCAGAGCGTCTGCATCGGTGTCACCATTATTGTCGCCTTCGATGCCGTTATCGCCATCAATGAAGCGTGACGATGTTTGGTCAACGATCGCAAACTGAAGCGCGCCGGTCCAACCGTCGGTCCAGTCAAGCGAGTCGTCGTTGGCGCCGGTGACAACGATGTGACTAGCGTTCACCGTTCCACCGAACCACTCAACGCCATCGTCGCCGCCGTTCAGGATCTGAACGAAGTCGATCTCAGTTCCATTACCAACACCTTGAAGCGCGAGTGCGTTCAGCTCGTTGGTCGAATTGAAGATTTGACCAGCATAACGGATCTGGACGAAGTTCAGGACGCCTGAGTTGTCGTCCACAATCGCGCCGCCGAAGGCACCTGAGCCGCCTTCACCAGACTGCTGGCAAGCAGACGTGCCAGGTGTGGCTGTTGAGCCTTCCGCACATTCGTTGAGCGGCGCACGACCGTTGATAGCAAGACCGCCAACTTCGTTGGTGAAGCCCGGGCGGATCTCGCCGCCATTGTCGAGGTCTGCGCGGCTCGTGATCACGATCGGAGCGTTTTCAGCGCCGTTCGCAAAGATTTGAGAACCGCGAGCGATAACGAGCAGGTCAACAACCGAAGCCGCGCCATCACCGAAAATCGTGACACCTGGCTCAATTGTCAGGCTGACTTCCGATCCTGGAACACCGCTTCCTGGTGTCGCCAGTCCGTCATTACCAATGAACACTGTGCCGTCGAGGCGGTACAAGTTGCCAGCAGTTAGGGTGACGTCTTCTGTCACGGTGCCAGTCAAGGCACAGGTGAAGGCTTCAGTCCGGCCCGGGAAGTTCACTGGCGCGTCAGACGCGTCAAGCGTTGTGCCTTCTGGGCAACCTGGAGGCTCTGCACCTGGGATATCGATCGTCCAACCCGTGGTGAAGTTGTCCGATGCCGTATCTTCAGGTCCAAACGCACCGACAAAAGTACCGGCCGTGAAGTTTGCACCCAGCGTCGTTGGATCGACGGCTACAAGGTCGTTTTCAACCGGTCCTGGAAGCACACCGTTCAGCGACGTACCGGAGCCGAGCACGTTGTTCGTGCCAGCGTCGAAGATCGCTTCAGAGTCCACGAGATTCTCGACGTTACCCGCAATGAACGCCGAGTTCACTTCAGGCACCACGCCCATCATGCTGTCATCGTCGAACTCGAAGCCTTGGTCGAAATTCGTGATGATGATGTTGTTGACGCTCGCATCCGTACCGGCGCGAAGCTGCATGCCCTCACCAGAAGCGCCGTCGCCGATCAGCGTGACGTTCGAAATCGTTGGGTTAGAACGCGGTGTGGCATCTGGATCGGTGTCGCCGTTATTGTCGCCTTCGATCGCATTGTCGTCGCCTGGCTGTTGAACAGCGAGAAGGAACTGTGCGTCGCCGACCCAGCCATCTGTCCAGTCAAACGAGTCATCGTTTGCACCGGTGACAACCAGATTGGACACATTCACGGTGCCGCCAAACCACTCGAAGCCGTCATCGGCGCCGCGGTGGACTTGGATGTTCTCGAAGGTCGTGCCGCTACCAACACCCTGAAGCGCAATACCGTTCAGCTCGTTGGTGGAGGTGAATGGGAAACCGGCGTGCTGGACGCGGACAAACTGGAAGTCGCCAGAGCTGTCGTCAGCTGTCGCGCCACCGAAGACGCCAGAGCCGCCCTCACCTTCTTGCTCACACTCAGCTGTGCCGGGTGTTGCCGTCGAACCTTCAGCACACTCGTTGAGCGGTGCGGCGCCATTGATTGCAAGACCGCCCCAATCACCCGTGCCGCTTGTGCCGTTTGGCAGACCGTCGTCTTCGAAGTCTTCAGCGGACGTGAAAACAATTGGCTGCGTGGATGTACCGACCGCGGTCAGCGTTGAACCGCGCGAAACGACGAGAAGGTCAACAATACCTGCCTGGCTTGCAGAAACGAAGGTCTGTCCGGCTGCAAACGTTACGTTCGCGGCGTCACCATCTGGATCACCGATGAAAACCGTACCGTTGATCAGGATTGGGTCAGCCGACAGTGGAATGTCGAGCGTACCCGTGACAGTGCCAGAGCTAGATCGCGCAGCGAAAGGCGACGACGTGGATGCAGAGGCCGTAGCGGCCATGCCATCGGGGGTCAAAGAGCAAAAGTTTGTGGTTTGAGCGCTCACCGGCAGCGTCACGTCGGCGATAAAGCTTGTGCCGGTTGGGCAATCTGCCTGGCTCTCAGGAGCGGTCGCACGTGCCGCAAATCCAGTCGCCGCAGCAGGTGGCGGAGGCGGTGGTGGCGGTGTCGTTGTTGGTGGTGGTGGCGGCGGAGGCAGTGCACCTGCTCCGGGTGTTGCGATTTCTGTGTCAGAGCACGCGATCAGTGCGAATGAAGCGACGCCTGCCAATGCGGCAAAGCGCAGGCTTTTCTTGAGATGCATATTATGCCCCCTAGGGTGAGCCGGTGAATAAAAACGAGTGCGAAGGCAAGCTCCCGCCACCACTGGTGTCAGGCCGCTCCCCTCGGCCCGCGCCTTATGGCATAGCTTCATGACAGTTTTTAAACCGAGCTGTGCGAAGCGATGGGGGTCAAAGCACGACACAATTCACGACATTTTTGTGTCAATCCAATCCACCGAAAGCCATCGACGAGTATAGCTCAGACGTTCCTAGACTAACGAAAACGCCATACCCCAATTCTCGCCATTCACGAAAATGAGAAGCGTTTGAAGACTTTGCAGGAACGCCCAAGCAATCCTTACAAGACCGTTAGTTAGGATTAAGACTGACAAATCGCGTCTACAGTCTCGGGTGTCACAAGGATTACAGTTCTGAACACTTCGTCAATGCTGCATTGCAACACATAAACAGGACGCCAAAAGTAAATGAAGTGTTGCCCAAATACGACGATTTACAGCTAAGAGAACGGGAGAACTGACACCGCCTCCCCCGAATCCAGAGCCGTGGCATTGGGCGGCCGCCGAATTAGGGTGTCCGCAATCGGCAGCGATTTCTGCCCGGCCGAATCTTGAACCGCCAGCGGCGTGACCCCGCCCGTGTCGACAACGGTTTGCCCCCTGAAAAACGTTTCTCTGTCTCCAGTGGCCGGAAGCGGCCCCTGAAGCTGTGCCGGTGTAAATCGCAGTTCATCCTGAGGCTTCGCCCCGCAAAGACCTGAAATTAGCGGGGCGAGAAACAGTCTCGCGGTCACGAGCGCCGAGACCGGATTACCAGGCAAGCCCAAAACCGATGTCTCGCCAGACTTTGCAAGCCAGGTGGGTTTACCCGGCTTCAGCGCAACTTTTTCAAAGGCATAATCAAGTGCCCCGCCAAACGCGCGCCGGGATAGGTCACGATCACCAACGGACGCGCCGCCTATCATAATGATCAAATCGGCATCAAGTTGGGCGGCCCTAACGGCATCTGCCAAACGCGCCTCGTCATCCGCGATCCGCAACACGCATCGAATGTCGGCGCCGCGCGTTTCTGCAAATGCGCCTATGGCATTCGATAGACTATCTGGGATAACGCCGGCCCTGTCCGCGGCCATACCCGGCGCCACCAACTCATCCCCAGAGGAGATAATGACAAGACGGGGTCGCTCGTAGACAAGCACATCGCCATGGTCGGCAGCACCAATTGCTGCCATGGTCCGCCAGTCAATCGAGGCGCCCTCCTCGACCATGGCAGCGCCAAGTTCAAAGTCTGACGCCGTACGTCGAATATGTTCGGCGGGCCCGGCCGCAGAGATAACGGTCGCGATATCTCCCTTTCGCTTCACATTCTCCTGGACGATCACGCGGTCAGCGCCCTCGGGGACGGGCGCGCCCGTGAACACGCGCGCGCAACTCCCCGCGACCAAAGGCACCGTATCGGCATGACCGGCGAAGTACTCCGCCGAGATCGGCAGTGAGAAAGGCACGTCGACGATGTCAGCGGACCGCACCGCATACCCATCCATCATGGACACATCCTGGCGCGGCGCGTTTATGCCAGCCCGAACCGTTTCTGCCAGCACCCGACCGGACGCATCGGCGAGCGGAACGCGGACCTTGCCAAGCGGCAACGCCAAGTCTTTGAGGGCCGAAATGGCCTGATCGAATGACACCCGGTCTGACATTATTTCCGCGACCAGTCTCCGGACTTGCCGCCGGTTTTGAGGTCCAGTTGGATCGCTTCGATACGCATCGACTTCTCGAGCGCTTTCAGCATGTCATAGATCGTCAGGCAGGTTGTGCTCACCGCCGTGAGCGCCTCCATCTCGACACCCGTTTGGCCCCGTGTACGAACCTCTGCGCGCACACTAAATCCGGGGCGCTCAAGGTCAGGCTCAATTGAGACAGTCACCTTCGAAAGCGACAGCGGATGGCAGAGTGGAATAAGATCGGCCGTGCGCTTGGCCCCCATAATCCCCGCAAGCTCTGCCGTCGTCAGAACGGCTCCTTTCGGGGTTCGCCCTGAAATCACAGCCTCTACCGTTTCTTTCGAACACGTCACGCGGCCAGACGCCACGGCCGTTCTGTCCGTTTCGACCTTCCGGCCGACATCAACCATATGGACGCGTCCGTCTTCGCCGACATGGGTGATCTTGGACATCTTCCCTCCCGTCAGGATACTGCGTCTGGCGCAAATGACAGATTATCCGACCACCGATCAAGTCGCGCGCGGTCGTCAGCTGTCGGCTCGATCCAACGGCGGCCAAAAGCCCCTTCCTCGCGCTTCCAGAAGACCGCCTCGGACTTAAGCCGGTCCATCAGATAATCGGCGCAATTGAAAGCGGACTGCCGGTGGGCGCTCGCCACGGCGACCCAAACGATAAGGTCCCCCGGTATCAGGACCCCATGACGATGAACGACATTGATGGCCATGACGTCGAAGCGCGCCCCTCCTTGGGCGGTGATCTCCTCAATCGAGCGCTGGGTCATGCGTGGATGCACTTCCAGAACGAGGCGATCAATCGGCTCACCCGACTTGGTTGTCGCGCGCACGAGCCCGGAGAAGGTGACAACCGCACCGGCATCGACCTCCCGCGCCCAAGCATTTTTATTGACCGGCGCTTCAATGGGCTCACCTGTCAGCCGAGCTGCGATGTACGGCGCGGGCTTTGCCATTCTATCCCCCCGATAAAGGGCTCATGAAAACGAGACTGTCCTGAGCAGTCACCCGCGCGCCCTCGCCGACGAGTTCATCATTAACGGCAGCGCGAATGCCAGAGGCCAAAAGGGCGTCACATCCATGGTCTTTCGCGAGTTGATGGCGCACATCGGCCACGGTCGATCCATCGCGTGACAGATCAAACTCAAGACTCGCCCCCATCAGATCGCGGATCTGACCATAAAACTCGACCGTCATAATATGTCTGTGCCGCACCAAGAAGTTGTTCTCAGCGTCAATATAAGCTCATCGATGGCGTGTGCCTAGCGGCGTCCACGATGCAAATCCTCCAGGAGGCGGATGTCGACCGACTGCCCGGCGAGGCGGTGGCGATACACCTGCGTGTTTTCCAGAATGCGTTGGACATAGTTTCTGGTCTCGGAAAACGGCAGCAATTCGACCCAGTCAATGGGATCGACTTCGCCGCGCCGCGGATCGCCATAGTCGATGATCCACTGTTTCGGCCGCCTTGGCCCGGCATTATAAGCCGCCGCCGTCATGATATATGAGCCGCCAAATTGAGAGATCAGATCATCAAGATGGGTCGCGCCAAGGGTCATATTGTACGCGGGATCATCCGTCAGCCACGACGTTCTATAAGGCAGACCTTCACGGCGCGCCTGCGTGCGGGCCGTCGCCGGGATTAGCTGCATCAGGCCGCGGGCATTTGCATGCGAGATGGCGCGTGGGTTCAGCTCGCTCTCCTGGCGAGACAGGGCGAGCACAAAGGCGTTCTCAACATTTGCCGGCCGGCGGAGCGGATAGGTCACGACAGGATAGGCCGCTTCCGGCGCGATGATTCCCTTTCCAAGGCCCGCTTTGCCGCCGCGCACCCCAACATCCGGAATGTGATACGCATTCGCCACCTCGGCGAGGAGCAACTGATCAACCGGCGTCTCAAGCTGATCGTCTATGTGGTAAGCAAACTGACGAAACTGGCCGCGCTCACCGGCCTCGCCCAAAAGCCGCAACACGCGGATCAGCGGCCGGCTCACAAATTCAGCACGCTGTTCTTCGGTGGGAACCGGCGTTTGCGGAAAGAGAATCCCGCGGCGGCCAATTTTCTCCGCGGCAAGTTGGCCATAATAGGCCGTCGTATGGATCGCTGCGAGCTCATAGGCCGCCCGAGCCCCATCGGCATCTCCGGCAGCCTCGCGCGCCCGCCCGAGCCAGTAGTCTGCGCGCGACGCGCTGATGGCCGTAGAGACACCCGCGCGGAGGGTTTCGAAGTGCGTCGCTGCGCGGTCCCGCTGGTTCAGGAAACGAAGTGAAATCCAGCCCGCGGCCCATTCAGCCTCGGCAAAGTCAGTCCCAGAGGACAAACCGTGCGGGGCCGCGAGCCGATAGGCCGTTCTATAATCACGCTGTTTCAGGGCCGCGCGCATGGCGATATTGCGCTCATCCCAAAGATTGTCGCGGCCAGCCGGCGGCACGTCGGCGCCGTCGATCCGAACAAGCAGCTCCGTCGCGCCCGCCTGGTTCCGCGCCCGACGCCGACGCCACCGCGCGCGGTCATAAAGCAGACCCG
>JBCAWP010000016.1:0-18546 GCA_038534535.1 Pseudomonadota bacterium | reverse complement strand
CTGCGAGAATTTTCGCCTTGTCGATAGTCTCCGGAGGCGGAGTGATGCGCTGTAATTTATCAGCGATATGTTGATCCAGTGTGCGGCCCGCATCCTTTGCTTCGCGCTGTAGTGCCTCAGCAAGGGAGTTTGGAAGACTGATCTTCCCGCCGGGGCCGCCGAACAGGCTCAACCTAGTGGTCCGCCTTCAAGTGTCGGTCCAGGAACTCCATGCGCGTGCGCATCAGGTGGATGCCAAGCACCTCCCCTCGAATGCCATGGCGTTGGCCGGGATAGGTCATTAGATCGAAGACTTTCCCTTTTTGCTGAAGCTCTGCCATCAGGCTCGTGGAGTTCTCGAAAATCACATTATCGTCTGCCATGCCGTGAATCAGAAGAAGCGGCGTCGACAGATTGTCGAGATAAGGAAACACCGATGAGGCCTCATAGCCCTCGGGATTGTCTTCGGGCGTGTCCATGTACCGCTCTGTGTAAAACGTGTCGTACAGGGACCAATCTGTGACTGGAGCCCCGGAAACAGCAGCCGCGAAAGTGCCTTGCGGCGCCTTCAGCGTCGTCATCAGCGTCATGTAGCCGCCATAGGACCATCCCTGGATCGCAATCCGGTCAGCATCCACAAAGTCCTGCTCTTTCAGCCATTCAATTCCAACAAGTTGATCGGCCACCTCCGCGTCACCCGTTTGCCGAAAAATAACATCCTCGAACGCTTTGCCGCGATTGGCCGTCCCGCGATTATCTAGCCGGAAGACGATATAGCCTTCCCGGGTCAGGTATTGGTCCTGAAGGCTCCGCCACGAATTGGCGACCCGTTGCACGCCTGGCCCTCCATACACGTCGACGACCACGGGATATTGCTCACGCGATTCAAAGTTCGGTGGGAACTGAATGGAGTAGTGCAACGTCTGACCGTCTTCGGCGGTTAGAGTTCCAAACTCGGGCGCCGTATGCTTCTCGAGATATGGCGCATACGGATGATCATCGTCGAGCGCATTTTCCTCGATCCAAGTAATGAGCTTTCCATCGGCCCGATAAAGGCCGACCTGTGGCGGCTGGTTCGGATTGGACGATGTTCCTATAAAGCTCTGCCCGTCAGGGGCCATGGTCACGCTCCAGCTGGAGCCCTCTTCGGTGATCCGCGTTGGCTCACCGCCGCTGAGCGGGACCGAATAAAGGTGCCGTTCCAAAGGCGTATCTTTGTAACCGGTAAAATAGGTGAGGGTCTCGGCCACATCGGTCCCGAGGCGCGCATCAACGACCCAGTCGCCAGACGTGAGTTGCGACCAGTCGTCATCGCCTGACTTGACCCAGATATGCCGATAGCCGCTGTCTTCTCGCGTCATGATCGACTGTTCGGCCCGGCCTAGATAGCGATACCGGCCAGACAAGTTGATCCAATTCGGCTGTTCTATCGTGATGTAGTCGGCGAGCGCCCATCCACCCTCGGCCGTTGAAGACAGGTATTTCATCTGCGTCTGGTCACGGTTCATCGCCTGAATGGTCAGGAAGTCTCCATTCCAGTCGACGACGTTCAGGTATTGGTCGGTCGCTGGTCCCCAGCCTTCGCGCCGCCAGCTGACTTCTGTTGCCTCGCCTGTCGTCATGTCACGCACGAACAGGTCAACGACAGCGTTTGGACGGCCCGCCCGTGGATAGCGCTGCTCGATCACGGTCACCTTGTCGGCGGCGATGTCGAAACGCGGCACGATGTCGACCGTCGATTCATCGACCCGCGTATAGGCGATGTACCGGTCATCAGGGCTCCACCAATAGCCAGTGTATCGGCTCATCTCTTCCTGGGCGACGAATTCGGCAACGCCATAGGAAATCGCCGCACCAGGATTGGCGTCGGGCGTCAGCTGCGCTTCTTGGCCTGTCTCCAGCTCAATCGCGAACAAGGCATTGTCCCGGATGAAGGAGACGTACTTTCCGCCCGGCGACACTTTCGCATCGAATTCGAACGCGTCCGTCGCGGTGAGTTGGCGGGTTTCGGGGCCAGTTTCCGTCAAGGTGATGAGGTGAAGATCGCCGCCCAATGGAACGAGTATGGTTTCCGCAGAGCCCCAATCATAACGCAGGATACCTTTCTGGCCGGCGGTGCGTTGGCGCTCGCGCAGGGCTTTTTCCTGTTCCGACAGGACAAAATCGTCCGGCTCCAGAAGCGTGGAATCGACCAGGAGGGAGGCTTCCCCGGTCGCCACATCAAACGCCCAAAGATCCAGCCGGCTCGCATCGTCTTCGCGTGGCTTCAGGAACGAGACCTTTGTGCCGTCAGGCGAGAATTTCAGCGCTCGCGGCGTCGGTCCACTTAAAGAGGGTGATTGGAACAGGCGTTCAAGCGGGAGGTCGTTCACGGTATTCGCAGTCTCCGGGGCGTCGGTTTGAGCATCTGCCCGGATCAGGCCGGAAAATGCGGCCACGGCGCAGGCGGTCAGGATAAGGGCGAGGGCGGGGACGAAGGTACGGATCAAGGTCATGGCGCGTACCTTATGATTTTTAAACGCTTTGTCATCGCCCGATGTGACTTCGAATTGATTCTCCGCGACGGGCCTGCCAATCTCCGCCGGCGACGATAGAGGGGCGACGTGCGATGGTGCGGTTCGTGGCTTGGGCACTTTTTGCGCTGATCCTGCTCGTCGGCGGCGTGCTCTATTGGGCACTCTTCGCCGATTCCAAGGCATCGGAAACCGCGCCAGATCTCTTTCCCGTTGCTGAGTGGCGGACCCTGATCGATGACGCAGACCCAACCGCTTTGCCGACGGCGATCTCCCTCCTAGAGGTGAGTAAGGATGTGAGCCCCGGTTTTGCCGCTCAGGCTGGGCGGTTCGGCATATATTGGCCGACAACGTATAGCGCGTTCGAGATTGACACGCCGGATGGGGCGATCATTGTCGATGGTGGCATCGATGAGGACACGTTCGATTTGATGGTGGTGACACCGAGCGAAGCGGCTTTCTATGAAGATGCGTATAGGGCACTCATTGATAAGATGGCGCAGGCCCGCGCCATTGTGCTTACCCACGAGCATGTCGATCATGTCATGGCCATTTCGCGTCATCCTGACCCTGAGGCCATTGCCCCGCGGCTCTATCTCAACGCCGCCCAGAAACCCGATCTCGCTCAATTTGCCCGCGGCGGAAATCTTGATCCGGCTTTGATTTCAGTTGAACCGCGCCTGCCAGCGGCGCCACAGGTCATCGCGCCAGGTGTTGTTGTCATCCCTGCGCCCGGCCACACCGATGGCAGCCAGGTCATTTTTGTACGGTTGCAGACGGGTGCCGAATATCTTCTGATCGGGGATATTGTTTGGACGATGTCGAATTTAAGCGATCTCACCATCCGGCCGGTGATCACCCAGTTTATTATCTTTGATCCGAATGAAGACCGTGCCGCGATTAAAAATCAGGTCCGAGCTCTGCACGATCTCGCCGCCGCAGAACCGGATCTCATTCTCCTGCCGTCCCATGACCGGGACTATCTGATGGATCTGGTCGCCGCCGGTGAACTCGATTTGGCCGGGCCAGCCAATTAGAAAGGGCGACCCGCAGCCTGCGGATCGCCCCTCATGGTATTCGCCGAAGGCGCGCGTTCTAAGAGCCGGACGGCGCTTCTTCCTCAACGCGGTTGAATTCGCCAGAGATCGTGATCGTAATCTCATCGCTGACGGCCGGCACATAAGCGCCCATGCCGAATTCCGAACGAAGAACCGTCGTCGTGGCGTCAATGCCCACAGTCGGCTTCTGGTTCAGCGGATGATTACCGGCGCCGAGAAGGGTGACGTCAAGCGTCACAGGTTTCGTCACGCCCTTGATGGTTAGGTCACCGGTGAGCGTGCCCGTCGCATCGTCGGCCTGGGTCAAGCCGGTCGAAACAAAGGTAATCTCTGGGTTCTCTGCGGTATCAAACCAGTCGGCGCTGTTGAGGTGCTCGTTCCAGATATCAACCCCAGAATCGATGCTGGCGGCGTCGATTTTAACGTCGACGCTCGAAGAGGTTGGCGCATCTGCGTCCAGGGTCAGTGTCGCTTCGAAATCATCGAAAGCAACGACCGGCTTCGAGAAACCCAAATGATTATAGCTGAAGGTGATATATCCGTGGGTTTTATCTATTTCGTACGTGCCCGATGGAACCTTTTCCGTCAGGCTTTCGGCCGCGGCTGGGCCGGCCAGGGCAACAGCGAGTGCGGACATAGCTGCGAGCGCTTTTAGCGAAGTTTTGAGCATCATGGGGAAGGGTCCTTTCGAGGGCTCATCAAAACCGTCGGCAAAATGGAGGTTAGGGTGTGCGATACCAAATCACGAGCCCGTGAGCACAGGTCTGATCAGGCTGCACCGGCAGCCCTTGTCGCGTTTAGGGCAACCATGAAACTCGCATAAATCGACATGAGGATCGATGACATGACGTAGGCGAGAAAGTTTGTCACGGCGAACAAGAAGGACTTGCCGACACGTCCTGACCGCGACGTCGCCCCAACGCCGCCCCGAAACGCTGTGAACCAATCCGCCAAAAAAATCGGGATCGTGCTACACGTGAGATAGATCCAGTAAACCGCTGCCGGTAGCAATTCGAACGTAAAGGCGAGCAGGAAGCTGATGACGTAACCAGGCACGGCGGCGAGAAAGTAAAGCCGCAGACGCACCACGGCCGGTGTGCCCTTGCCCCAAATCCGCAGGAGAAATGAGGCTGGCAACATGACCAGCATGAGGGCAATCGGCATGCCGATCAGCATCTGATCGATAAAATCTCTGGGCGAAGCATATTGGGCAATCTCCGGTGGAAGCGCCGCAATATTGACCTGGCCGACTTCCTCAAAAAGTGCGCCCATATGGCTGTCTGGGCCTGCCCAGAACACCCGTAATAGAAGACTAAAGGTGACAATCGAAAGAAATAGACGGATCGAGGGTGTGTAGGCCCTGTTCACCCAGTGTGGATCCCGAGCTGCGTCGAAGATTTTTCGGGGAGACGAGATTAAGGCTGAAATCGATCGCGCAGCGCGAACATTCAGGCCGAATATGTCTTCCGCCAGTGAATCCCAGCCTGGGACGTCGCGACTAATTGATGGCTGCTCTGTCACAAGGCATCTCCCCCCACGCCGTAAGTGTGGGCTGCTCCGCGATAAGGTGCAAGCACCGGGCCGGAGCCCGCCCCAAGACTGAAGAACTTGATCTTCGCCCGCTGCTGACGCAGAACGCCGCTTTCCCAGAGATTGGCGCGATCGCCTGAAGGACACTCCCGCATGGCCGTTCAATACGTTTACACCCTGCAAGGACTGACAAAGACCTATCCCGGCGGGAAACAGGTCTTTGAAAATATCCACCTGTCATTTCTGCCCGATGCGAAAATCGGCGTGGTCGGGGTCAATGGGGCGGGGAAGTCCACGCTTTTGCGTATCATGGCCGGGGTCGATACCGAGTTTAACGGCGAGGCTTGGGCCGCAGATGGTATTCGCGTCGGATACTTGCCCCAGGAGCCACGGCTCGATCCAGACAAGACCGTTTATGAAAACATCGCCTCGGAATGTCCGGAGAAGCAGCTCCTCGAACAATTCAACGCCATCTCCACCAAACTCGGCGAGGAATACACCGACGAGCTGATGGAGGAGATGACCACCCTTCAGGAACAGGTCGACGCGGCCGATGCCTGGGACATCGATTCCAAAATTCAAATGGCCATGGAGGCGCTGCGTTGCCCGCCCGATGAAGCCGATGTCACTCAGCTTTCCGGTGGGGAAGTGCGTCGCGTCGCGATCTGCCAGCTCTTGCTGTCAAAGCCCGACATGATCCTCATGGACGAGCCGACCAACCACCTCGATGCGGAAACTGTTGCCTGGCTCCAGAACTATCTGATCAATTTCCCCGGCTGTGTGATCCTCGTGACCCACGACCGCTATTTTCTTGATGATATCACGGGCTGGATCCTCGAACTCGACCGGGGCCGCGGCATGCCCTATGAGGGCAATTATTCAGCCTGGGTTGAACAGAAGGCCAAGCGCATGGCCCAAGAGGCCCGCGAAGAAAAGGGCCGCCAGCGGACGCTCCAGAAAGAGCTTGAATGGGTGCGGGCCGGGGCAAAGGCTCGCCAGGCAAAGTCCAAAGCTCGTATTCAGCGTTATGAGGAGATGGCCTCCCAGGCCGAGCGTGAAAAGGTCTCTACCGCTCAAATCCGTATTCCGCCGGGGCCGCGCCTCGGCAGCGTGGTGCTGGAAGCCGAAGGGCTTCGAAAGGGATTTGGCAATAACCTCCTGATCGAAGACTTGGATTTCAAACTCCCGCCAGGCGGCATTGTTGGCGTGATCGGTCCAAACGGCGCGGGCAAGTCCACGCTATTCAAGATGATCCTCGGCCAGGAAACGCCCGATGCCGGGACGCTCCGCCTCGGTGACACCGTTGAGCTTGGCTATGTCGATCAGTCGCGAGATAAACTCGACGATAAGAGAACCGTTTGGGAAGAAGTCTCCGATGGCCTCGATGTGATTGACCTTGGAGGCATCGAAGTGAACTCGCGGGCCTATGTCGGGGCCTTCAACTTCAAAGGGTCAGACCAGCAAAAGCGCGTTGGCCTCCTCTCGGGCGGTGAGCGCAACCGGGTCCACCTGGCAAAAATGCTCCGCCAGGGCGCAAACCTCCTCTTGCTTGATGAACCGACCAATGATCTCGATGTGGAAACCCTACAAGCGCTGGAAGAGGGCCTTGATGGCTTCCCCGGCTGCGCCGTGATCATCTCGCACGATCGTTGGTTTCTCGACCGTATGGCCACCCACATTCTTGCCTTTGAGGGCAACAGCCATGTGGAATGGTTCGAAGGCGATTTCTCTGCTTATCTTGAAGATAAGAAGCGACGCCTTGGCGAGGACGCCGTCAACCCAAGCCGGGTGAAGTTCAAGAAGTTCGCACGTTAGGAGGGGCGGCTATGGAGTATGACGCGGTCGTCCGCGGCCGGCGCAGCATTCGCGGCTATCTGGACAAGCCGGTCCCCAAATCTCTGATCGAGGAGGTGTTGGCGCTTGCGATGCGCGCGCCGACCTCGCTCAATACTCAACCCTGGAATTTCTTCGTTGTGACAGGCGAACCGCTCGACCGTATTCGCGCCGGCAATGTTGAGCGAAACCTCGCCGGTATACCGGACACGCGGGAGTTTCGCCGCGGCCCCGGCTATGAAGGCGTCCACCGCGAACGCCAGATCGAGATTGCGAAACAATTGTTTGGCGCTATGGGCATTGAGCGCCATGACAAAGCGGCCCGCCAGGATTGGGTCCTGCGGGGATTTCGCCAGTTCGATGCGCCCGTGTCGATTGTCGTGACCTATGACAAGTCGATCCACGGCTCAGATATTGCGCCCTTCGATTGCGGCGGCGTCGTCAACGCCCTGGTCAATGCCGCCTGGTCTAAAGGGCTCGGATGTGTGGTGAACTCACAAGGCATCATGCAGAGCCCCGTTGTGCGCGAACACGCCGGCATCCCGGAGACCCAGGTCATCATGATCTGCGTCGCCATGGGCTGGCCCGATGAGACCTTCCCGGCAAACGCCGTCGTGTCCCGGCGCAAATCGGTTGACGAGGCCACCACATTTGTTGGGTTTGACGCCAATCTCGACGGGAACTAGCCGCGCAGCTCGGCTTTCAGATCCGCCGTCAGGTCTTTAAGTTTCGCAATCAAAGCCGCTGCAGACCCATTCTCCCGATCGAGAAGGTCGAGGAATTGGGCACGTTGCTCAATCGCGAGCCACAGCAGTTGGCCATCAATGTTGAGTGCCACGTCGACGACTTCATAATTTCCTGCACGGGACAGGACGCGCCAGCGAACATCCAATTCATCGCCATCTGTCGTACGGATGGTGGAGTTCACAATTGAGTCCGTTTCGCTCCGGTCGGTCGAACCCGTCACAATGATGTCTGAGCCGCGATATTCGTCGAACTGGACCTGGTAGGCGGCGAGATTATAGGCGCGGAACGCGGCACGATACTCGGCGAGTTCCTCGGGCGAAAACCGCCGGGCATATTTCCCAATCACGAAGTTGGAGACCCGATTAAAGTTCGAGAGCTCATCCATATAATTAGAGAACTGGTCGGCGCGCTCGGTGGCGTTCAAGTCCGGATCGTCGAGTGAGGACAAGACGCGCGTGCCATTATCCCGCACGAAGGATTCTGAGGCCGCATCGGCCATAGCCGGGGCGGTAACGAGGGTAGAGAGACTTAGGGCAGCTAAAAATGATCTGAGTTTCAACATGATGGAACTCCGTGGAGGTTTTGGCAGCGCGGCCAGACTGTTTCTAAAGAATGTGTCGGTTTCGCGGTCTTATTCGTCTTCAAGGTCCTCGAAATCGTCGAACTCATCGAAGTCCGGCAGGTCGTCATAAGGGTTCTCGACCGGTTTTCCATCTCGGATCGCCGTTTTGCGGCCACTGGCATAGGCGCGCCGCAAAGCCGTATAGGGTTCAGGTTGTCGCCGCAGAGTTTCGATCGATTCGTCGAAACGCGCCCGCGTATCGATCGACGTCCCCAGCGTGCGCCCGCTCTGGATATATGTGTCTAGCATATCGCTTGCGTTGTATTCGATCCAAAACAGAGGGTCGAAGACGATGTCGACAATCCGGCCCGTGGTGTCGCGGATATTGCTTGGTCCGAGGAAAGGCGACATCACATAAGCGCCCATGGGGACGCCCCAATACCCAAGTGTCTGGCCAAAGTCTTCACTATGGCCTTCGAGGCCGGACTTATCAGCCACATCGATCAGCCCCCCGAGCCCGACGGTCGAGTTGATCACGAAGCGGCTCAGCGTCTCGGCGGCGCGTTGCGGTTTCGCCTGCAAAACGTCATTTACGAACACGACCGGCGAGTTCAAATTTCTCAGCGCGTTCGTCACGCCGTCTCGGGCCGGTTCCGGCACGGCGCGGTTATAGCCGCGAGCCACCGGTCCCAGAAAGATATTGTCGACGCCTTCATTGAACCCATAGATCTTGCGATTGAGCGGCTCAAACGGATCGTAAACGAGGTCCTCGGATGAGGGCTGCGGCGTATTGGTCGCGCAGGCGGACAACCCAATCGCTGCAATAGTTAAGACGGCGAGACTGCGCATGAACTTCCCCGGTTTGTGATCGCTGTGGGTATATGTGTAAGAGCCGCCGACCATTCAACTCAATCAGCCGTGAATAGAAGATAACGCTGCAGAAAGCGACGCTTGTCAAAACGTATAAAGATATGTTTATGTGTTTGTATGAGCCGGAATATTGATATGTTGATCGATGGGTTGCGGGCGGCCGGCGAGCCAAACCGCCTCCGCATTCTGGCGCTGTTGCGGTCCGGGGCTTTGTCGGTTGGTGAGCTGGTTCAAGTGATGGGGCTTAGTCAACCTCGGCTTTCGCATCACCTGAAAACACTCACAAGTGCAGGGCTTGTCGAGCGTTATCCAGAGGGGGCCTGGGTCTTTTACGGCTTGCCTGCGACGGGGGATCACCGGGCGTTGCTCGACTTTGTTCTCGGTCGGATCAGCGACAGCGCCGCGCCCTTCCAGGGGGACCGGGAGCGGCTCGCTGCCGTCAAGACGGATCGCGCGCGCACAGCAGATGCGTATTTCAGTGAGGTCGCCGAAACCTGGGACACAGTGCGCTCGCTCCATTTTCCGAATGAGGCGATCGAGACCGCGCTTCTAGATATCGCAGGTCCAGGGCCGTTTCGGCATTGTGTGGATATTGGAACGGGAACCGGGCGTATGCTTTGCCTGTTCGCCCCGCGCGCCCAGCGGGCCGACGGCGTGGATGCCAGCCACCGTATGCTGACCGTGGCCCGCGCGAATCTCGAGGCAGCCGAGGTCAGCAATGCCCATGTTCGCCACAGCGACGCCTCAGATCTCCCTTTCCAGCGCGCGTCGGCGGACCTAGTGATCATTCACCAGGTTTTGCACTTCATTGATGCGCCGGAGCGGGTCGTCGCGGAGGCGGCGCGCATTCTGGCCCCCGATGGCCGGCTTCTGGTCGTTGATTTTGCGCCGCACGAACTCGAATTCCTGCGCGAGGATCATGGTCACAGATGGCTAGGGATCCGCCCTGAATTGATGGCCCAATGGGCTGACGCCTCGGGCCTTGAGCTGGCTGATCCCCGTGAATTCGCCCCGCCGGACGGACTAGCCCAGGGGCTCGCCGTGAATATATGGCAAGCGCGGCGCATCGCAGTCGAAGAAGAGGTGGCGGCATGACCGCAACGAACGTGTCTTTCGAGTTCTTTCCGCCAAAGAGCGAGGCAATGGAGGCTCGTCTCTGGGACTCCGTGGAGCGCCTAGAGCCGATGCAGCCCCGATTTGTGTCGGTAACCTATGGCGCCGGCGGCTCAACCCGCGACCGCACCCACAGGACCGTACGCCGGATTGCGGCCGAGACCCATCTGAAGCCAGCCGCGCACTTAACTTGCGTCGCCGCACGCCGCGACGAAGTTTTAGAAACGGCGCGCACCTATGTGGCTGCTGGCGTCAATCATATCGTCGCGCTACGCGGCGATCCGCCGTCGGGCATGGGTGAGACCTTCACACCGCATGAGGACGGGTTTTCAAGTTCTGTCGAGCTCGTCGCCGCGCTTCGGGAAGACGGTCTCGGCGCATCAGCGCCCCTCGATATCTCGGTCGCGTGCTACCCGGAGCCCCACCCGGAAAGCCGTGGAGTTGAATCCGATATCGCGCTTCTGAAAGAAAAGGAGGAGGCCGGGGCAACCCGCGCAATCACGCAATTCTTTTTCGAGCCGGACCATTATCTTCGCTTTGTCGACCGCGCCCGGGCCGGCGGGGTCACGCTGCCCATCGTGCCTGGGATCATGCTGCAGCCGAATTTTTCCGGCCTAAAGCGGATTGCGGGTCTGTGCGGCGCGAGCTTGCCGTCCTGGTTACACGAGCGCTTTGACGGCTTGGATAATGATCCTGAGACACGTGACCTGGTCACCGCAACGGTGGCAGCCGACCTTTGCCGTGCCCTGTCCGATCGGGGCGTCTTTGACTTCCATTTCTATACACTGAACCGGGCGCCCCTGGCCTTGGCGACATGCCGACTATTGGGCTTGAAACCTGGAACCTCGAAAGCAGCTTAAGGATATGACCATGGATCGAACGGATCGCCTTAACGCCCTTACGACAGCGGCAAATGAGCGGGTTCTCATTCTTGACGGGCCGATGGGCACGCAAATCCAGACCTTCGATCTCACAGAAGAAGATTTCCGTGGGACCCGGTTTTCCGATTGGAACAGCCCACTGAAGGGTAACAATGATCTCCTTAATCTCACCCAGCCGGACATCCTCACGCAGATCCACCGCCGCTATATCGATGCTGGCGCGGACTTGATCGAAACCAACACATTCTCGGCCACGACCATCGCCATGGCAGATTACGGCATGCAGACCTTTGCCGCAGAGATCGCCACGGCAGGGGCGCGCCTCGCGCGCGGCGCAGCTGACCAAGCTGAAAAGGAATTAGGGCGACCCGTTGGCGTGCTCGGCGCCATTGGCCCGACCAATCGGACCCTATCGCTCAGCCCGAATGTGAACGATCCGGGCTATCGCGAAGTCACGTTCGATGACGTTCGCGAGGCCTATTACGAGCAGGCGCGTGCCATGGCGCCCTATATCGATTTCTTCCTGATCGAGACCGTGTTCGATACGCTGAACGCGAAGGCCGCGATCAAGGCACTCCTCGATCTCGGCGCCGAGACGGACGACGATATACCGGTCATCATTTCCGGAACGATCACGGACGCATCTGGGCGCACGCTCTCCGGTCAAACAAGCGAGGCGTTCTGGAACTCCATTCGCCACGCAAAGCCCTGGGCTGTTGGCCTGAATTGCGCCCTCGGACCGGACCTCATGCGCCAGCACATCGCGGCGATTTCTAAGGTCGCAGATACCCGGGTCATCGCTTATCCAAATGCCGGTCTGCCGAACGCCTTTGGTGAGTATGACGCGACGCCTTGTGATATCGCCAATCACCTCGGCGAGTGGGCGAGCGCCGGCCTCGTCAACATTCTCGGGGGGTGCTGCGGCGCGACCCCAGCCCATATCGCAGCCATTGCCGAGGCGGCCGCGGGGAATGCCCCTCGAAAAGCGGCTTCGCCCCCGCGCGCCATGCGCCTGTCCGGTCTGGAGCCTTTTGAAGTAAGTAGTTGAGGTCGGCCAATATGGGCAAAACCTACGATCAAATCACGGACAAGCTCGCGGCTTTTATAAAAGCGCAAAACGTCTTCTTTGTGTCGACGGCGCCGCTCTCGGGAGAGGGGCATGTCAATGTCAGCCCCAAAGGCTATGACAGCTTTGCGATCCTTGGGCCCAATAAAGTCGCCTGGCTCGATATCGGAGGGTCCGGCATCGAGACACTCGCCCATCTTAAAGAAAACGGGCGCATTACGATCATGTTCTGCGCTTTTGACGGCTCAGCCCTGATCCTCCGACTTTACGGCCAGGGCAGGGCCGTCCAATTCGATGAGCCTGAGTTTCCTGGCCTGCTTGCGCATTTTCCCGCCTTCGAGAAGGCCCGCGCCATTGTGACGATCGATGTGACACGTATCCAGGATTCCTGTGGATGGGGCGTTCCGTTCATGGATTTTCGCGAAGAGCGAGATCAGCTCCGCCGTTTCGCAGATAACCCGAAGCTCACGGCCGAGGAATGGGCCGAGACTTTTTACTCGAAAAATGCAACCAGCATCGATGGCCTTACTGGCATCGAGCGACCGGATACGACCTGAATGACCAACACAAGCGCCGCACAAACGTTCGTCAATATTGGTGAGCGGACAAATGTCACGGGCTCTGCAAAGTTCCGTAAGTTGATTACCGCTGGAGACTATCCGACGGCTGTCGAGGTTGCGCGCAGCCAGGTCGAGAATGGGGCACAGATCATCGACGTTAATATGGACGAAGGCATGCTTGACGGTGCCGAGGCCATGACGACGTTTCTCAATCTCATCGCCGCTGAGCCAGATATTGCCCGCGTCCCCGTCATGATTGACTCGTCGAAATGGGAGGTCATTGAGGCGGGCCTAAAATGCGTCCAGGGAAAAGCGGTCGTCAATTCGATTTCCTTGAAAGAAGGCGAGGCACCGTTTCTGGACCAGGCGCGCGAGGTCCTTTCTTATGGGGCGGCAACCGTTGTCATGGCCTTTGACGAAGTAGGCCAGGCTGACACGGCCGACCGCAAGGTGGAGATCTGTGAACGCGCCTATCGTCTGCTGGCGGAGGATGTCGGATTTCCACCGGAAGATATTATCTTCGACCCGAATATCTTCGCGGTGGCGACCGGCATTGAGGAACACAATACATACGCGCTCGATTTTATTGATGCGGCGCGTCGTATCCGCGCCGCTTGCCCTGGGGCGCATATCTCCGGCGGACTCTCAAATGTGTCCTTTAGTTTCCGCGGGAATGAGCCGGTCCGCCGGGCCATGCACTCTGTTTTTCTCTACCACGCGATCCCGGCGGGTATGGATATGGGCATTGTGAATGCCGGCCAGCTCGACATTTATGACGAGATCGAGCCAGACCTCCGCGAACGTGTGGAGGACGTCATCCTGAACCGCCGCGAGGATGCTACCGAGCGTCTTATAGAGATCGCTGAGCGCTTTAAGGGACAGAAGGGTAAGACAAAGGAGAAGGATACGCGCTGGCGCGAAGGCCCGGTTCAGAAACGCCTCGAGCACGCCCTAATCCACGGTATTACAGAGTTTATTGTCGAGGATACCGAGGAAGCCCGGCAATCCGTCGACCGCCCACTCCATGTGATCGAAGGCCCGCTCATGGACGGTATGAATATCGTGGGCGACCTTTTCGGGTCCGGCAAAATGTTCTTGCCCCAAGTCGTGAAATCGGCCCGCGTCATGAAAGCCGCCGTCTCCCACCTCGAACCCTTCATGGAGGCCGAAAAAGAAGAGATGGGGCTCGTGGGCCAATCCAATGGCAAGATCCTCCTCGCCACTGTTAAGGGCGACGTCCACGATATCGGAAAGAATATTGTGGGGGTGGTCCTCGCTTGTAATGGATATGAGGTCATCGATCTTGGCGTAATGGTGCCGGCCGAAAAAATCCTTGAGGAGGCCGACCAACACCATGTCGATATGATCGGTCTCTCAGGCCTGATTACACCGAGCCTTGATGAGATGGTCTATGTCGCCGCCGAGATGCAGCGCCGCGGCATGAGCCAGCCGCTTCTCATCGGGGGGGCAACAACGAGCCCGGCTCACACGGCTGTCAAGATTGAGCCGGTCTTGAACACGGCGCCTGTCGTCCATGTGACGGATGCGAGCCGCGCCGTTGGAACGGTGGGGGCGCTCCTGTCTGAGACGGAAAGAGATGGCTTCCTCAGTGTGCTGAAGGCCCGTTACACTCGGCTTCGTGAGGCGCGTGCCGGCGGTCCGCCAAAGCCGCGTCTGCCACTCGATAAGGCTCGCGCCGCTGCCCATAGGCTGTCTGCGCCTGCGGTCCCAGCACCAACATTCACGGGAACCCGCGTCTTTGAAGAGATCGACCTGGGTGAGCTCTCCCGCTTCATTGATTGGACGCCCTATTTCGCAAGCTGGGACCTTGCCGGGCGCTACCCCGCCATTCTCGAAGATGAGATCGTTGGCGAGGCGGCAACCAGTCTCTGGAATGATACCCAGGCCATGCTCCAGCAGGTCATTGGGGAGGCTTGGTTCAAACCGAAGGCCGTTGTCGGCTTCTGGGGAGCTGAGCCAGATGGCGACGATATCCGCCTGGAGACCGGTGACACGCTTCACACGCTCCGTCAGCAAATGGTCAAAGACAATACGAGGGCGAACTTCGCACTCTCTGACTTTGTGGCCTCCACCGATGATCATGTCGGTGCGTTTTGCGTAACTGCTGGAGCGGAAGCAGAGGCTATTGCCAAAGACTTTGAGGCTAAAGGCGACGATTATTCCGCCATCATGGTCAAGGCACTGGCGGACCGTTTCGCCGAGGCGCTTGCCGAATACATGCACTGGAAAGTGCGCACCGAGCTTTGGGCCTATGCCGCCGACGAAGCGCTCTCAAATGATGATTTGATCTCGGAGAGCTATCAAGGCATTCGGCCAGCGCCCGGCTACCCGGCCCAACCCGACCATACGGAGAAGGAGACGATGTTCCGCCTCCTGAACGCCGAAGCCGAGATTGGCGTCGGCCTCACCACGTCATTTGCCATGTATCCGGCAGCTTCCGTCTCCGGATTATACTTGGCTCACCCTGAGTCGGCTTATTTTGCCGTCGGCCGGATCGAGCGAGACCAAGTCGCCGATTACGCAGCCCGCAAAGGCTGGGATCTCCGCACCGCCGAGCGCTGGCTCGCTCCCATCTTGAATTATGATCCGTTTGAGACCATGGCGGAAACGGAAGCAGCCTGATGGCGGAGACTATGATTGTGAATGTCAGCCAAGAGTTTTCGCTCTAGCACGCCATGGCCCAGCATATCTCAAACGTCACCCTCGTCGTGCCAGACTACGACTCCGCGATCGCCTTTTATGTTGGCGTTCTCGGGTTTGAGTTGCTCGAAGACTCTCCCCGCGGCGAGACCAAACGTTGGGTGCGGGTCGCACCGCAGGGGGTGCAAACTGCGCTCCTCCTTGCCAAGGCCGACGGTCCCGACCAGCAAGCAGCCATCGGTAACCAGACGGGTGGGCGGGTCGGTTTTTTTCTTCATACAGATGATTTCGCCCGCGACCACACTGCATTTCTCGATAGAGGCGTCATCTTCTTCGAAGAACCACGCCGCGAACCCTATGGAACGGTCGCGGTTTTCACAGACCCGTTTGGCAATAAGTGGGACTTGATTGAGCCCGCATCATCAGGCTAGCGCGCTACTTGCCCCGCGCATAGCGCGATAGTTTCCGCGAGAACCGGCTGAAAACATAGTCCGTGTCTTGCCAGACGCCGACACGCGGTCGCCCATCATTCAGGAAAGTCTGTTCGCGTTCGATAATTGTTGCGAGCGGTGCGTCACCTTCCTTGAGTTCGACAGTGAAGCTCGCCCCGCCGGCATAGATCGAGGAAAAGTCGATGCCAACAAAACGCTGGAAATCAGCCTGGCTCGGTCGCGTTGAGACGAGGCGTGTAATCGTCGCGTCGATCGTCAGCACGCCGTCGCCAGGCGCCTCTGCCAACTCGAAATGTTTACCGAAAACGCGAACAAGATCCTCTTGAAACTCTCTGGCATTGCGGGCTTGGTCGGTCTCGCTGACCGGCCGATCCGTTCTGATGTCGCGCAGGTTTCGTCGCGTGTTTGGATCGAGGGCGACCTCGACGGGGGCGATATAGACCGCCTCATACGTTCCGAGCGCCATGTCCTGTTCGACCGTGAGCGTATCGAACTTCACTGCTGCTGCCGGCAAAGCGCTTGCCATTGCAAAGGCACTAGCGGCTACGGCTACTCTAAACCAGTTTGTCATTTATCCATCCTCCGTTTCATCACCGTGTTTGATCGTCCTCGCGACCTCAATTTCCGAGCGTGTAGCGCACAAGCTTTCTAGACATGCGGCTGTAGGAACTTTCGGCATCTTGCCAGGTGCCGACGCGTGTAATGCCATCGCTCAGACTAGATGGATCGTCTTCTTTGATCTCGGCCAGCACGTCGTCGCCAGAACGTAATTCAATGTAGTAATTGACGGCTCCCGCGCTAACCGAAGCGCCCCGCTGCAGCGGCAAGCTTCTACGACGTTGGCTTGTTGTCGGTCGGCTCGAGGTGAGCCTCGTAATCGTTGCGTCAACTGTCAAAACATCTTCGCCTGGCGCTTCGACAAGTGTGAACTTGCGCGCAAACGCGCTGCGCAAGTCCTTCTCGAACTCTTTGGCATTATAGGTCTGATCGCGTTCACTGATCTCCGGGTCACTGTCAGTATCGGAAAATGTGCGCACGCGCCGCCTTGTATCGGGGTCGAGATCAAACTCTACGGGGGCAATGTAAATCTGCTCAAAGGATTTGAGGTCTGCACCTTCTGTCTTAACGACGCTATCGAAGAGATCGGCGGCAGCGGTGAAGGGCAGGGCGAGAAGGGTCACGCCAGCAAGGGCAGTCAAACGAAAACGCGTATGGGTCATGGTCGGCTCAGCTTTCTCCGGCATGGTCAGTATTTATCTATTAGTCGCATTACCCATCAAAATAGTTCAATTTCATATCGATCGCACAATCATCTTCCCGCGATTACCGCGTTATTGGCTCGCCCAGAGGATCCGCGCGATCCACGAGATATCGGTTTCAGCATAGGTCCGCGGCGGATAATTCGGGTTGAGCGAGATCAGTTCGACATCTCCGCCGGACTGCCGCCCAAGGATTTTCGCCATGACCTCGCCGCGCTCGGTTTTTACGACGACCCGGTCGCCCTCGCGGACGGGAGCTTCCGGCGAAACAATGATCCGGTCGCCCGCGCGATAGGCGGGTTCCATGCTATCGCCAGAGATTTCAAGTGCGTAGATGTCTTCCGGACCAAGACCTGGAAAGCGCACCTCGTCCCAGCCGGCGCCCCTGGGAAATCCGGATGCGTCGAAATAGCCCTCATGCCCGGCCTGGGCGAACCCGATCAGCGGCGCCGTTGCGCCGCGTTTGCCCTCGATCATCGCCGCGAGATCGTCAAAACCGGCGCCAACCGCCGCCAACGCCCGCGCGACGCTCTCTGTCGATGGCCATCTTGGCCGCCCATCCTTGCTTGTTCGCTTTGATGGATTAAACGCGGTCGGATCAAGCCCGGCCAGCTTTGCAAGGCCGGACGCGCTCAGCCCATGATGGGCTGCGATCCGATCCAGCCCGCGCCAGATGTCGCTGTGCCGCATCAGATGTCCTAATCTCTCTTTCCCAATTCTTTGGCGTATGTTTACACCTTGTTCATAGGAATATCAACCTATTTGCCGGGTGTCGCCGAGCGGCTGCGGGGGAAACCAATGACGGTTCACCTGATTGCCACGGGCCGAAAAGCCTGTTTCAAGCTCAGCATGACCGATACGCCCTTTGTCTATAAAATTCTAAGCTCCGATGATTGGGCCGCCGCCCAATCAAGCGGTGTGACCCGGACCGCGCTCGACGAGGGGGACGGCTATGTCCACCTCTCAACGCGCGCCCAGGTCGGTGACACGCTCCGTCTCCACTATGCCGGTGCTGCCGATGTCCACCTCCTCGAATTCGCTCTGGACGGTCTCGGAGATGTTCGCTTCGAGCCCTCCCGCGGCGGCGATCTCTTCCCCCATCTCTATGGCTCGCTTGAGATCGCCCTTGCGCGTCGCCAATGGCTGCTCGCCCTTGATGCTGATGGCCTGCCGGCCTTACCGGGAGACCTCTAGACCATGGGCCTCGCCGACATTGGGACGCGGCTCGTTCGCCGCCTGCCGCCGGAGCGCGCGCACAATGCCACAATCAAAGCTCTAAAGGCCGGCCTTGGCGCACCGCTTGTTCCGCCCAAGGATGATCCAGCGCTTTCCGTCACGCTTCCGGTCTCGGGTCTCATCCTGCCGAACCCCATCGGCCTGGCCGCGGGGTTCGATAAAAATGCCGAAGTCTTTGGCCCCATGTTCCGTTTCGGGTTCGGCATGGTGGAGTGCGGTACGGTGA
>JBCAWP010000015.1:0-18708 GCA_038534535.1 Pseudomonadota bacterium | reverse complement strand
TGCTTGACCGAGACAGTTGCGCTCGCTGAAACCGATCCAGAAATCGGTGTCGTCGGGAGCCTGCACCGCTTCCGGCCCATCGAAGACCTGCCGGTCTTCTGGCCAAAACATCTCATGGGTTGTTCCGTAGAACGTGTGCAGGCTCCCGACGACACCGATTTCTGGATCGGTTTCAGCGAGCGCAACTGTCTCGGTCAAGCAGTCCGGCGCGATCGTATCATCCGCGCAAAGCAAGCGGACGTATTCGGCCTCATCGGGCACGAGCTCGAAGGCCCTGTTCCAATTGTCCCGTTGGGGAAGCAGCGTCTCATTGCGGGTCACAAGCAGCGGCACGCGCCCATCGCGATATCGTTCAATGATCTCGGGGGTCGCGTCGGTGCTGGCATTGTCGAGGATGAGATGCAGCGTATTCGGGTAAGTCTGCGCCTGAACCGATCGCAAGGTCTCTTCCAAATGAGCTGCGCCATTGTAAACGGGCGTCACGACGACGACGAGCGGCTGTGTCATAAGTATGTTCGTTCCAATAGGTCCGGTTCGCACGCGCCACTTTTCAATTTCCGTGCCGTATTACCCCCGACAGAATATGGCGGGGCGGCATGCCGCTTGCTATGAGGCACTTATACACTTTTCGCTACTCAGTATCAGTCAGGCTATTCGAGAATGTCACAAGAGAGCATAACCGGGACCTTGGCCCGGCCGTCGGTGACCAGCGACGACATCATTGTCGCGTTTGGGGTCGACCTTGCCTATGCGCCGCATCTCGCCACAACGCTGACATCTATCGTTGCGAATGCGCCGGGCGCACATTTCCATTTCATGATCATTCATGACGGCATACCGGATACCGAAAAACGGAAGATCGAAGCCGGCGCGAAAGGCCAGTCCTTTCACTGGCACGAGATCACCGATTCCAGGGTGCTGGCATTTGAGACACGCGATTACATCAGCCGAGCGACCTATTACAGGTTCGCCATTCCTGAATTTGCCCCCGCCGAGGCAAAACGCATCATTTATATTGACTCCGATACGGTCGTTCTCGCCGATCTACGCGAGCTCTGGCATGCCGATCTTGGGGGAAAGCCTATCGCAGCGGTCTGGGATGGCGGGATCAGTGCAACAGAGTTCGCCGACCGCTGGCAGCTCCCGCAAGTCGAGCTTGGATACTTTAATGCTGGCATCATGGTGCTCGACCTTGAACAGATCCGAGCCGGCGGCTTGTTCGATCAGGCCGTCAGTCATCTCCAGACGCGCTGGAACGAATTCCCATGGGGCGACCAGGATGCCCTGAACCTTTTGTTCTGGGATAATTGGACCCGACTCGATCCGGCGTGGAATTGCCAGCGCCGGATGCTCGTCCATCTCACAAATGCACCAGAATATTCAACGCCGGAACATATGCGTGCCACCGGCCGGCCGAAGATCGTGCACTATACAGAAGCCTACAAACCATGGCTTCCTAAAGCGTGGCACCCGCTCACCTGGCTTTATTTCCGCTACCTGAAGCGCACGCCCTATTGGAAAAGTGTGAACCAGAACGCCGAAACAACACCGGTGAAATTGCTACGCCACTTCATCAGGACCCAACTTACATTGTCTCGCCTGAAAAGCTGACGCGTCTTCTTCCCCCTCCCCGAGAAACCGCACCCATGAAGTTCCTCAAAACTGACCTGACAGACGCCTGGCTCATCGATCCAGACAAACGCGGCGACGCGCGCGGTTTCTTTGCGCGCACATTTTGCGACCAGGAATTTGCCGGGCACGGCCTCGAAACTCAGTTCGTTCAGCAAAATATGTCGACGTCCGCCGAAAGAGGCACTTTGCGGGGCATGCACATGCAACGCGCGCCGCATACAGAGGTCAAACTCATCCGGTGCCTGCGCGGGGCCATCCATGACATCATCATCGATGTCCGTCCCGACAGCGCCACTTATCGGCAATGGCAAGGGTTTGACCTATCGGATGAAAACCACCGACAGCTTTATGTCCCGCGCGGTTTTGCACACGGCTTCATCACACTGACAGATGATGTTGAAGTCTCGTATCTCGTTTCGGCACATTATACGCCAGAAGCCGAGGCCGGCATACGCTATAACGACCCAGCCTTCGCGATCGACTGGCCATTTGAGCCCAGCGTGATGTCAGACAAGGATCGAGCCTGGCCAGATTTCGGCGTCTAACTCAGCAAATCTGCTGATTATGTCGCGCCAAGACTTGCCTTCGGCGCCGCTGTCGGGCTGATGACAGCTTGGCCAATTATGGCAAGTTCATTGCATGGCCAAAATGTAACGTAACGAGTATTCTGTCGGGCTGATGACACCATTTACGGAACAGGCAAACCTGATATCGGCGTCCAATGACGACGCGCGACAGGGCGTGCACAACCAATCCCCATCGGAACCGTCCAAGGTTGAAACCGGCGCTCCCGAACCGGCCTTGCGCGGCGCTGACCTGTACCGCGAGATCGGATATTGGAAGATCATCGCCGAGGATTTTCGGACCCATAAAAGCGACCTGTTTTCGGCCGGATTCCAGGCCATGTTTTGGTACCGCTTCGGCTGCTGGGGCGACCAACTCCGCTTTAAACCCTTCCGGTGGCCTGTTGCTGCCCTTTACTACTTTTTTCAGCGCTTTGTTCAGAATGTCTATGGGATCGAACTGGTCCGGAGCGCGCGCCTCGGGCGTCGCATTGAGCTCGCCCACCAGCATGGCATTGTCATTCACCACCTCGCCACCATTGGCGATGATGTGATCATCCGGCACAATGTCACCTTTGGTGTTGGTATAGACTGGACCTGGAAAGGCCCGATCATTGGTAATCGCGTCAGCTTTGGCCCCGGGACCGTTGTTGTCGGTGATGTAACGATCGGAGACGATGTCACCATCGGGCCGAACTGCACCATTACAACCGACGTTCCATCAGGCCGCACACTCTTTGTGCCGCCCCCCCGTTCGCTTCCTAAAGCCGCTCCAAAACCATCACCGTCGAATGACGACGACAATCCGAAATAGCCCGAACCGCCCGGAGAACAGAAATATGTCCGACGCCCTCGACCGCGCCGCCGTCATTGAGGCCATCTTTGCCGCTATTGACGAGTTAAATCCTCAACTTGCAGAAGAGCGCCGACTGGAGAAGACCGAGGAAGCGCTGGTTTTCGGCGAGGATGCCCCTTTCGACTCCCTCGATCTCGTCAACTTCGTGATGATCGTCGAACAGAACATCGCTGATGCTACGGGCGCGGAGATTGTACTTGCGAGCGAAGCGGCCATGTCTCGTAAACGCTCCCCATACCGATCGATTGCCGCGCTGGCCGACTACGCGGTCGAAGTTTCCCAAAGCCAGGCTGCCTGATGTCAACTGACCGTCGCATCATGGTGATTACCGGCACCCGGAAGGGCATCGGCCGGTTCCTCGCCGAGCATTATCTGGCCGAGGGGTGGATTGTCGTCGGCTGCAGCCGCGGCGCCAGCGACCTCAATCATGAAGACTATCGCCATTTCGAACTTGATGTTTCCGACGAGGCGGCCGTCGTTTCGATGCTGCGGGCCGTCGCGCGCGAGTTCAAACGCCTTGATGTGCTTCTCAACAATGCCGGTATCGCAAGCATGAACCATGCGATGCTGACACCGCTAAAAACCGTCGAGCGCATCTTCCAGACCAATGTATTCGGCTCGTTCTTGTTCTGCCGCGAAGCGGCAAAGCTCATGGGGCGGAACAAGTTCGGACGGATCGTCAATTTCGCCACCGTGGCAACGCCATTAAAACTCGAGGGCGAAGCGGCCTACGCTGCGTCCAAGGCGGCGATCGTGTCCCTCACAGAGGTGCTCGCCCGTGAAATGGCTGGGCTCGGGATTACGGTGAATGCCGTGGGGCCGACGCCCGTCCCTACTGATCTTGTAGGTGCTGTCCCAGAAACAAAAATGCAGGCCCTGATCGCGCGCCAGGCCATCCCGCGCTATGGCGAAATGCGCGACGTGCTCAACGCCGTTGATTTCTTCATTCGGCTGGAATCAGATTTCATCACAGGGCAGACGCTTTATCTCGGAGGCGTCTGAACCCCATGAAGATAGTGGATGTTTTTCTGGAGCGCTTCGGGGCGGCGGCAGATAAAACGGCGATCGTAACGGATCAGTCAAGCGTCACCTATCAAGACCTCCGTGCAGACATCTCAGCATGGGATCAAAAACTCGCCAAGAACGGTATTGATCCGGGCACGGTTGTTCTCCTGAAAGGCGATTTCTCAAGGGACAGCATCTCGGCCCTATTCGCGCTTTTGAAGCGCGGCGCGATCATTATTCCGCTCGCGCCGACGAGCTATGAGAAATCAGACGAGTTTGCCGCCGAGGGCCACGCCGCGTGGACACTCGAGACACTTTCGGGCGACCTCACACCCCTCCCTCATAGAGGCGACCACCTTCTATACGACCAGCTCCGCGAGAGCGACGCCGCGGGCATCGTGCTCTTCTCTTCTGGTTCAACCGGTAAGTCGAAAGGTGTCGTTCACAATGCGACGAACCTGCTTGAGAAATTTCGAGCTCCGGGCAAGGACTTTCGAACACTCGCCTTTCTCTTGTTCGACCACATTGCGGGTCTCGATACGCTGTTCTACAGCCTTGCCAATCAGAGCACACTCATCTTGCCGAGCTCGCGCGCACCTGATGATGTCTGTGCACTGATTGAAAGACACCGCGCCGAAGTCCTGCCAACGGCACCCAGCTTCTTGAACCTCATGCTTTTGTCCGGCGCCCATGCGCGCCATGATCTGAGCTCCCTAAAGATCGTCACCTATGGGTCCGAGATGATGGCGGACGCGACACTGAAAAGGTGTGCGGAAGTGCTCCCCCATGTTCGCCTGATACAAAAGTATGGGACGTCGGAGATCGGCGCACTGCCGACGCGATCGCGGGATCGTGCGAGCACCTGGTTAAAACTTGGCGGCGCAGGATATCACTGGCGTGTGCGAGACGGTAAATTCGAGATTAAGGCGGCTACGGCAATGATCGGATACCTGAACGCGCCAAGTCCGTTTACGGATGATGGATATTTCATGACCGGAGATCGCGTCGAAACCGATGGAGACTATGTGCGCTTCCTCGGACGTGACAGCGACATCATCAATGTCGGTGGGCAGAAAGTCTTTCCAGCTGAAGTCGAAAGCGCGATCAAGGAACTGGATCAGATTGCCGAAATCGCGGTCCGCGGCATCCCGCACGCCATTCTCGGCCAGGCCGTCGCCGCCCGAGTCCGCCCGGCTGACGCGCGCACGCCGGCAGCCGAACTCAGGGGCCTCATTCGCGCCCACCTCAAAGGTCGCCTGGAACCTTACAAAATTCCTCAGAAATATGAGATCGTGGACACACCTTTAACAACAGATCGGTTCAAAACAGACCGAAAGTGATCGTGTCCAGATCAGAATTCCGTGGCTGCCCGCTCAACCAAGATGATGCGCGCCTCAGGAATATAAGCATCATAACGCTCCACTTCCCGGATGTCCGGAAATGCTTCCAGGAATTCGGAATAGGCTTCGCGCTGACCAATGAGATCATCTTTTGAGCGCCAGCCCCAATCATCAAAGATCAGCACGGCCTCATCGCGAATAAACGGCGCGACAAACCAAAGCGCCGCCTTGGACGAAGAATAAATATCGCAATCGATCATGATGACGCTGGCTTTTTCGAGCGCCACACTCTCGGCTGTATCGTCCGTCAACGTCTCATCGAACCAGCCTTCGACAAGTTCCGTCTTGCCGAGATTGACACCGCGCGATTTCAGGTACCGACAGGTCGCTCCGCGCGTTGAACGGAACCAACCCGGCTCCCACCCTTCAGCATCGGACCCCGGTGGCATACCAGCAAAGGAATCAAAGCCAATCAGGCGCACGTCCTCATGGCCCGTGTCTTCGAGAGCTGTGTTCATCGATGCCATCGAGGTTCCACGGCTGACGCCGAACTCAACATAGTCGCCAAAATCATGCGCCCGCCGATCTAGGGTGTCCAAAATGTTCCGGCAGCTATCCAGAAAAGCCTCTTCCGGCACGAGCGGCGTCCACGGCAGCAATCCTCTGGCATGCAGCCCTGACCGCAGCCGGTGATACTTGTGCAACGAAGACCATTTCACGCGGCTGGCCGCCTTCCAAAGTGGGTTTGATTTTAGACTGTTCAGCCGCCGCGTGTCCCCCATATCGATGCCTCCCCGCATCTATCAATTTATCCTTTGTTAACCATAACAGTCGCCGTCACATCGCCCAATATCATAGACTTCACAATTCTCGTTTCAGGAGAAATACGGAACCCGGCAATGACGTGTTTGCCTTGGCGGCACACGCGCGCCAAACTACGCCATGATGTCAGATCCTTCCATGGAAGTACCGGCGGGTTTCCGTCTCGCCCCAGCCCGCGGCGCCTTCACAGACGTGAATGGCCCCTTCTATCGCACCGACGATCCAGATCACCCCCGGTTCGGCTTCGTCGCAGAGCAGCGGCACTGCAATGGGCTCGGTCTCGTCCATGGCGGCATGATTGCAACCTTCCTCGACAGCGCCATGGCACAGTCGCTATTTGACCGGCACGCCCGCGCCCTCGTTACAGTGGAGTTGGCGGTTCGGTATGAGCGGCCCGGCCTCAAAGGCCGGTGGCTGGAGGCTGATATTCGGTTCCCACAGGCGCCGCTGACCGAAACGGTCACTGCGGAGGCGACCCTTCGGCTCGGGCGCCATATCTGCGCCGAAGCGATCGGCACCTATAAATTGCTGAATCGACGGGTCTAGACAGCGTTAACTTCGCCGGCTTGCGCGGGCCCGCCGCTTGCGCTCGGCTATGGGCGGCAGTGGGCGCACACGGGTCTCCAGATACTCTATCATCAGCCCGGCGACGTCCTTCCCAGTAGATGTCTCAATGCCTTCAAGCCCAGGCGAGGCATTCACCTCCAGCACTTTCGGGCCATCCTTGCCCGCCAGCAGATCGACGCCGGCCACATCTAGCCCAAGTTCTCGGGCGGCGAGTTTCGCAATGTCTTTTTCCTGCCGGGTTAGACGAACACGCGTCGCAGACCCGCCGCGATGGAGATTGGACCGGAAGTCGCCGTCGGCCGCAGTCCGCCGCATCCCAGCAACGACGCGATTGCCCACGATAAAACACCGCGTATCGGACCCACCGGCCTCAGACACGAATTCTTGGACAAGAAAGTTCGCGTAAAGGTCCCGGAATGCATCGACCAAGCTTTCGGCGGCTTTTCGCGTTTCTGCGAGCACGACGCCGCGCCCTTGCGAGGATTCCAGGAGCTTCACGACCACGGGCGCTCCGCCCACAAGATTAATCAGGTCTTTCGTATCCTTTGGGGAGTTTGCAAATGCTGTCAGCGGCATGGAGATACCGGCACGCGCTAGAATTTGCTGCGCAAGGAGTTTATCGCGTGCGGCCGTGATGGCGCTGGGCGCATTCAGGCAATAAGCGCCTGTATTCGCAAACTGTCGGAGCACAGCCGTGCCATAGGACGTGATCGACGCACCGATCCGCGGAATGACCGCATCATATTGCGGCAGCGGATTGCCATCATAATGCACGGTCATTTTCGGACCGCCGATCTGCATATAACAGCGGCTTGTATTCACGACTTCGACCACATGGCCACGCGCTTCGCCAGCTTCGATAAGCCGACGCGACGAGTAGTTCTTCCTTTCGCGGGTTAACAGGGCAATCCGGAGCGGGCGTTTCACCGGCTTTCGCCGCGGAATATCGGAATAGGCGCGAAAAGAAAGCGCCGGCTGCACGCACGCCCTGTTCGGATCAACGACCATATCTTCGGTGATTGCGCCGCGGCCGAGCAGCATTCGATACGCCATCGTTTCGCGGTTTGTGAGGGTGACTTCAATCGGCCATATACGCGGGCCCATCTGCGCCGTCGTCCGTATCACATAGCGTAATTCACTTTCACCATTGGAACTCGTGACATTCCGCCGATCCACGATTGGTGCCGAGCACGTAATTTCGATTGTCGGATCGTCCGGATCTGGACGAACAATGAAACGAACCTGCGGTGCCGTGGCTGGTCCGAAAACTTCTATGGAATCTGTGTGCAGCGCCGATGTGCGCGCGCCGGTATCCACCTTCGCGCGAATGGCTGGAAGACCAAGGTCCGGGAGGCCAAGCCACTCTTCCCATCCAAGCACGAAAGCGTCTGACAAGGTCTCTCATCCCTGTAACACGCCCCAGCGATGACGGGAATCAAACCGCTTGTCTACGCCCAAACGAGGCTGCGGCTTTGACAACTTCCTCGGCAAGCGCGAGCGAGGCGGTTAGTCCCGGGCTTTCAATCCCGAATAAATGGACCTGACCCTCGACGCCGTGGCGGTCCGGCCCGGCGACGACGAAATCGGCAGCCGGCTCCCCCGGCCCGGCGATCTTGGGACGGATACCAGAGTAAGCAGGCATCAAGGCGCCATTCTTCAAATCCGGCCAGTAGCGGCGCACCGCCCCATAGAAGGCGTCACCGCGGCGCGGGTCGACCGTGTAATCGATCTCCTCGACCCATTCGACATCCGGTCCAAACCGAGCTTGCCCTCCAAGATCGAGGGTCAAATGAATGCCCAAACCTCCGCCCACTGGCACCGGATAGATCAGCCGGCTAAATGGCGCGCGGCCCGCTAGCGTAAAATAATGACCCTTGGCAAGATAGGGCGTTGGGATCTCCGTGGCCGGAAAGCCATCGATTAATCCCGCAATCGTCGGCGCATACAGTCCGCCGGCATTCACAAAGAGCGAAGTGGTGATTTCGCACGGTTCCGCGCCGCCACAGAGAAGTTGTGTCCGCCCGTCCGCCAGACAGGTTCCGGCGAGTATTTCGGTCTTTAGAGCGAGGGTCGCCCCGTGGTCCTCCGCTTCGCCAAGCAGCGAGTGCATGTAGGCGTGGCTGTCCAGAACGCCTGTGGAGGGTGACCTGATAGCGGCCGCTGCCGATAAGGCCGGCTCAAGCTTGCGGGCCTTTGCTCCGCTCAGCAGTTCCAGGTCATCGACACCATTACGTTCGGCGCGTGCGGCGATACCCGATAGGCGCTCCGCTTCTTCTTCATTAGCAGCGACGATCAACTTCTCGCAGCGGCGGTGCGCAATGCCGTGTGAGGATAGATACGCGTAGAGGGACCATTTGCCGTGTACACAGGTCACGGCTTTGAGCGATCCGGGAGGATAGTAGATGCCCGCATGGATGACCTCTGAATTGCGGGCACTTGTTTGCGTGCCAATACTTTGGGCTCGCTCGACAATCATCACCTCGCGCCCAGCCATGGCAAGCGCCCGAGCTGTAGCAAGACCTACAACACCCGCCCCCGCGACAACACAATCAATTTTGAATTCAGAAGAAGCTGACATCAGTAGGCGCACGCCTCATTAGAAGTAAACGCCAAATGTTATCGTAGATATATACTTTGTCTCTTCATAAGATGAGCCAAGTTACGTCATATCTGCAACTAAACCGTCGTATGGCTTTCTAGTCACACTCAGGAAGAAACGTTGAACAGGGCGTTCAGCCTATTGTCGGCCACCTCAAGTTGGGGCACTGAAACGACATAAATAGCGATGCTTACGCGAGTGAGGGGAACCGCTTCCGCCCAAGCAAAAGGCGAGAGCAGGTTAATCGGTTGCAAAGAGCACGCACCGGCTAAAGCCAAAAAAATCTATAGTGAGGAACCCCAAATGAAGCGTTTCTATTCGACCAGTGTATCAATTGTCGCCCTGGCGAGTGTTAGCCTCGGCGGACAAGCGATTGCCCAAGAAACTGTCCCAGCACAACCCGCGCAAGAAGAGCGCACCTTGAACCAAGTGGTCGTCACCGGTTCGTTCATCCGACGTCAATCGCAGGCCGATCTCGCCTCGCCGCTCGATACCGTCTCTGATGTAGATATCGGAAATATCGGCGCCCAGAACATCGCAGATTTAACGCAAACACTGACGATCAATACCGGTGCTCAAAACAATCCTGACGCGTTCACGCAAGGCGGCACAACCGGCACATCCAATATCAACCTGAGGGGCCTCGGGGTTGCTTCCACACTCATCCTGCTAAACGGCAAGCGCCAGACGCTGTCAGCCGCGCCGACGAATGACGGCATCAACTTCGTCGACACAAGCTCGTTGGTCCCGCTCATTGCGATTCAGCGCGTTGAAATCCTGAAGGACGGCGCGTCCTCCCTGTATGGTTCGGACGCTGTCGCGGGCGTTGTAAACTTCATCACTCGCGAAGACTATGAAGGCATCCTTTTTTCCGGTGAGTACACGAACCATCTCAGCGAAGGTGAGTATGGCGAATACAATCTCCAGGGCCTTGCGGGCTTCACCCATGGTGACTTCTCATGGCTCGGCGCTGTAAGCTGGCTCGACCGGACACAGCTCACAACCGAAGAACGCCGCTTGTCGACAGGCCCAATCTTTGGACCGAACGGTGAAACACTTTTCTTCGGAAACGACACATCAACCCTCGGAAATCCAGGTGCGCTGTTTGGTGTTCCGGGCTTTCCAGCAACCGCCCCTGTGATCGACCCGGGCTGTGCGGCGGCTGGCGGCGTCCCAAGCGTCCTTAGCGCAACGCCGGAAGGTGTGCCGGACATCGGCTTCTGCGGCTTTGATTTTGGTGAATTCTTCAACCTTGTCCCTGAAGAGCAACGCCTGACTCTCTTCACGTCCGCAAAGTACGATTTGAGCGAAAACGTCCGCGTGCGCGCTGAATTCGGGTATGCCAACAATGAAGCACTTCGCGGAAATTCGCCGACATTCCCGTTCCTCCAACTGGGCGATGCGATCGTCCCCACCTTCAACCCTAACAACGAGTTTGGCGCAGATGTGGTCTTTCTGGGTCGCGCCATCGGGAACGGTGGTGACGTTTCGCCAGCGACGTTCGAATCAGACACGTGGCGCTTTGCGGCAAGCGTTGAGGGCGACTTCGAGTTCGACTTTTTCTCGAATGCGCGTTGGAACCTAAACATCACCCAGGCCCAGAATGATTTCACGGCTGCAACGGAAGACACGGTCACGGACCGGTTCGCCTGTGCCTTGCGCGGCTTTAACGCCGTGCCAGCGTTCAACGCTGCCACTGGCCTCGATTGTACAGCCTCGAACCCATTCCTGACCGCCAACGGCGCAGAGATTCCAGCGGACGGGACCTTCTTTAATCCGTTCGCATCTTCGCTACTAGGCGGCACGCCGAACAGCGAGGCACTGCTCGACTATATCGTCGAGTTTGGCGTCTCGGATCGCGAAGCGGAACTGACCGTTGTCGAAGGATTTGTATCTGGCGAGGTCTTTGAACTGCCGGCTGGACCTGTCGGGGTTGCCTTCGGTGCACAGTATCGCGAGCAGGACATCTCAGCCTCGTTTGACTTCATTACGGAAAATGACGGATTCGCATTCCTAATCGGGGAACAGCCATTCTCCGGCAGTCAGGACGTCTACGCCATCTTCGGCGAGATCGCAGTTCCGCTAGCCGAATGGGCCGATCTCCAGGTTGCGCTTCGTTATGAAGATTATGGCGAAGACGGCGGTGATACGCTTGACCCGAAAGTCGCGCTTCTCCTGCGGCCAACGGATTGGTTGTCCCTGCGTGGGTCCTACTCCACATCCTTCCGGGCACCATCAACCTTCCAGCTTGTCGGACAATCAACAACCCTCCAACAGGTGACAGACCCGAACCCCGCAACCGCCGGTAACGTCTTTGTTGCCGTACGTGCCGTGGGTAATCCGGATCTCGACCCAGAGGACTCTCAGGCGTTCAACGTTGGCGGCACATTCTCCCCGCTCGAAGGTTTGGAGTTCAACGTCGACTACTTCAACTTCCAATTCGAAGACGCCATTATCCAGACCTCGGCTCAGGCCCTCCTGAATGCCGATCCGTTTGCCCCGGAAATCATCCGGAGCCCGGCTGGGACAGTGATCCAGATCAACAACAGCTACGCGAACGCGGCCACGGTCGATACGTCTGGCCTCGACTTCGCGGTCCGCTATACCGTCGACACCGCGTTCGGCACGTTCTCGCCGAGCTTCACCGGGACATACATTCTCGAGTACGATCTGGTCGATCCGCTGGCTGGAGAAGTCGACGGTGCTGGCAATCGGAACTTCACAAACTTCGGGTCGCCGACCCCAGAGCTGCGCTTCAATGCAGGTCTGGAATATAGCTATGGGCCACACGCCTTCAATATCTTCGGGCGCTACATCGATAGCTACTCCGACGACCAGAATGGTGGCGTCGAGATCAACGAAGACTTCCGCGTGGACGTCCAGTACTCGGTCGCTGTGAACGAGTATCTGAACCGCGATAAGGCGGCCCAGTTCACTGTGGGTGTCCGCAACGCCTTTGGTGCGCGTCCGCCATCGGTCAACACCAATGGTGGGTTTGATAGCCGGGTCCACGACCCGCGCGGCGCTCTGCTCACCGTCGGCCTAGACATCGAATTCTAGGCACGGGCCCATTCCGACAAACGAAAGCCCCCCGCGCATTCGCACGGGGGGCTTTTTGTTGACCTTAGACGTGAGGTCTAGACGGCATCGGCGAGTTGCGCCTCTTGCGGCGCACGCGCAGGTCGCCCGAGGATCATATCCGCGGCTTTCTCCGCAATCATAATGGTCGGCGCATTTGTATTGCCGCCGATCAGCGTCGGCATCACCGAGGCATCGATCACCCGCAAGCCATCGACGCCCTTAAGCCTCAGCTGACTGTCGAGTGGCGCGGCCGTATCGACGCCCATCCGCACGGTGCCGACGGGATGGTAGATCGTCTCGCCGGTGCGCCGCACAAACGCATCGATCTCTTCATCGGTGCGAACGCTTTCGCCCGGCGTGATCTCTGCACCGCGATAGGGCGAGAGCGCGTTCTGCTTCAGCACCTCGCGCACCATTTTCACCGACTCCCGCATCGCACGGCGGTCTTCCTCTTCGGCGAGGTAGTTGGGATCGATCTTCGGTGGGTCGAACGGATCTGGCGAGCCAAGCGTGATCGTGCCGCGACTTTCCGGTCGCAGCTGGCAGGCATGCACCATGAAGCCATCCTTCTCGACAGGCTCCTTGGCGTGGTTGAAGGACAGGGCATTGATCATATGGAGTTGGATATCCGGGCGATCGAGCCCAATACGCGATTTCAGAAACGCGCCGGCTTGCAAGGCCTGGTCTCGCCCAGCGCCCTGGCGCCGCATCAGATAGTTCAGCGCCACGCCATACTTTTTGAGCCCTTTCTGCTTCTGGTAAACGGACAGCGGCTGCGTCATCTCATGCGTGATCAGCACATCAAGATGGTCCTGAAGGTTCTTTCCGATCTCAGGCACATCCTGTTCAACCTTGAGGCCCTGCGCCTTGATCTCATCGGCCGGTCCAATCCCTGACAACATCAAGAGTTGCGGCGACTGCACAGCGCCGGCACAAACGATCACCTCACGGCCGGCACTGATTGTCTCTTTCATCTTGCCGCGCCCGGAGACGACTTCGACGCCCACGGCCCGGCCTTGCTCGAGCAAAATACGTGTGGCGAGCCCCGTCGATACCACGGTCAGATTATCGCGGACGTCCACGACCGGCCGCAAATAAGCAAACGATGCGCTCCATCGCTCCCCGTCTCGGATTGTGCGTTGATAGGGACCAAAGCCTTCTTGCTGCGGCCCGTTGAAATCGTCCGTCAGCTTGTGGCCGGCTTCACGCCCAGCCTGAATAAAGGCGCGAAAAACGGGGCTATCGAGCGGGCTGTTTTCGACCCACAGTGGGCCACCGCTCCCGTGGAAATCATCGCTCCCCCCTTCATAGTGCTCGGAGAGACGGAAGTATGGCAGCACATCCGCGAAGCCCCAGCCGTCCAGGCCCATCTGGCGCCATTGGTCATAATCGCGTGCATGTCCGCGAATATAGATCATGCCATTGATGGAGGAAGAACCGCCCCAGCCCTTGCCGCGCGGCCACCAGAGTTTACGCCCATCCATATGGGTCTGGGGCTCGGTCCAGAACCCCCAATTGTGCGGCCCCTCTTCTTTGATCAACTGACCGACGCCCGCGGGCATCCGGATCAGGAAGCTCGAATCCTTCTTTCCCGCCTCGATGAGGCAGACCGATATGGTCGGGTCTTCGCTCAGACGGTTCGCGAGTGTACAACCGGCGCTCCCCGCCCCCACGATCACATAATCAAACTCTGCCATCGTCTACTCCCTTCATTCTGAATTCTCAGATTATCGTTCGGGATTCTTGAACAGCCGGAAAGACTTTGTGAAGACTCACAGTCTATATTTGGTGAAACTTTCGATGAATGGCGGAAGACTTCTCGCACCAGGAGGCGTGACCCTGCATGAATGATGCTCAGCTCGCGACCGCTCGCCTTCGGATTAATCCGCGCCTTAAGAGAGACCACCGCCGGCATCGGCGAGTGCCGCTCATCTTGAACGGCCGGTTTTTGAATGCGCTCAGCGAGGAGCATACCTTGGTCACGCTCGACATTTCTGCAGGCGGCGCCAATGTCCGAGCCAAGGCCCTGCCCGAAATCGGCTCCTCTGTTGTTTGCTATGTTGATGAACTTGGCCGCCTTGCCGGGCGCGTCTCCCGACACACCGAAGATGGTTTCGCCATCGCTTTCGTTTCGAGCCAGCCAAAGCGAGACCGCCTCGCCGACAAGCTAATCTGGCTTTACAATCGCGATAAGCTTGGCCTGACAGACGAGCGCGGCGCGGCGCGTCACGCCGCTGATGGCCCGGCGGTTGTTGTGCGCCAGGATGGTCGCCGTCTGCAATGCCGGGTGGTCGACATCTCACTCACCGGTGCAGGCTTTGAAACAGATGGCCCGGCCCCCATGATCGGCGAGCGGATCATGACCGGCTCTCTCTCAGGCGAGGTTGTTCGCCGGTCCAAAAACAGTTTCGGTGTGCGGTTCTTGCGACCGGCCACTTTGGTCAAAACGGCTGCGGCAGCGGCTGAAGCCATCAAGGTCGACCCGAGCCAGGAGCGCTAGCGCCCAGCCCAATTCGGCTTGCGTTTCTCAGCAAAGGCGCGCGGCCCCTCAATCATGTCCTCACTTTTGAGCATCGCTCGGACGGCCGGATACATCGTCTCGAAAGCTTCCTTATAGCCGGCCTTTTCAAGACCCTGGGTCACCGCTTCCTTCGACGCCCGCACAGACATTGGGCTGCAAGCGAGGATCATGTCGGCCCAAGCGCGCGCGCGATCCATCAATTCCCCTGCTGGCACGACCTCGTTGACAAACCCCAATCGCGCCCCCTCGACCGCGTCGACCGTTCGACCGGTTAGGATCATTCCCATGGCTTGTTTCAGTCCGATCTGCCGGGGCAACCGGTGCAGCCCCCCAGCGAGGGCCGCGAGCCCAACTTTCGGCTCTGGCAAGGCAAATTTTGCCGTGTCAGACGCGATAATTAGGTCGCAGGCGAGCGCGATCTCAAATCCGCCGCCCATGGCAACACCATTCACGGCTGCGATCACCGGCTTGTTTAAGTCGTAGCGCGCCGTCAAACCGGCAAAACCTGTCTCCGGAACCGTTATGGGATTGCCTTCGGCCTGCCACCGTAAATCATTTCCCGCCGAAAATGCGCGGTCCCCAGCCCCCGTAATGATGGCCACCCACAGATCATCATCGGCGGCAAAGTCATCAAACGTCTGCGCGAGCATTTCATTCGCCGGCGGATGTAGGGCGTTCATCCGCTCCGGCCGATTGATTTCGACAATTAATAGTCGCCCATCACGGCGCGTATTCGCAAAAGTCTCGTCAGCCAAAACTGTCTCCTCCGTCTGGGTTTTCTTTACCAATCACACCTAAGCTCCGTCGGGTCAGTCAAGCTTATCCGGTCCCGGTTCATGCGTCGAAAATCCCCCCTCCATCTTGGCAAGGTTGATCCGCCGGTCTGGCGTGTCATCGTCGACGAAACCGGCTACGGGCCCTACAATCTCGGCCAACTCAGACGTTTTGTTAGCGAGGGCCGAATTACCGAGACGAGCCTTATTGCCGAAGGGCCCGAAGGCCGTCTGAGACGCGCGAAGGACATTCAACGCCTGTCAGATTTGTTCCAGCCCGTCGCTCACCCAGAGGCCGAACCGGCGAAACCGTCTGCAGCCGATGCCAATTACATTATCAATACCCAATTGTCAGACACGAATGAAATCGACTTCATTCGGGCCCTGAACGCCCTCGGCTCGTTCGCGGAAGCCTTGCCGGGCACATATATTCTGCGCAGCCACCAGCGCCTCGCCACCGTCCAAAAAGCCCTGTCCGAGGCCATCGGCCCCTCAGACCAGCTACTTATCGCGAACACGACTACGAACCGCCTCGCCTGGGTCAATTTGGGCCCCGATGCCGACCAAAGTCTGCGCCAGACTTGGGCCAGTGCAGATGATGATCAGGACCTTCGCTCACATTGAACAAATGGCCGCGCGGACCGGGACTTGCATAAGGCGGGCTGATCACCGAGTGTCCGGTGACGCGATGTAAACGTGGACTTTCAATTGATCGCTGAGATCCCCATATAGGCGTTGCGGGGAGCGCCGTACGTTGTTGTATTATTTGGAGGTTTAGACCCTAATGTTGCTGAATATGCTGAAGGGAAAATTGCACTCTGGTGCCGTAACCCAATGCGATTTGCATTATGAGGGATCGGTCTCCATCGACCAGGATCTATTGGACGCGTCGGGTATTCTCCCCCATGAGCGCGTCGACATCTGGAACGTCACCAATGGCGCCCGCATCCAAACCTATGCGATCGAAGCGCCACGCGGGTCCAAGACAATTGGCGTGAACGGTGCCGCTGCGCGCCACTTCGCCGTCGGGGATCGGGTCATAATCGCGGCCTTTGCCCATGTCGAAGCGGAAAAAGCGCGTCAGCACCAGCCAATCGTCGTCTTGCTCGACGAGAAGAACGACGTTCAGCGCCTGCCCTCCTGATCGCCGGCTCTTTGTCGCTAGAACCCGACATCCTTTCCGGCAAGTTCGGGAAGACGCATCACGATCAGTAGATCTCGCAATTCCTGCCGGGCCGCGACATGGCTCATTGTGAATGAGATATTGGCACCTTGTTCGGTCAAGTCGAGCAGCGTCAATCCCGCCGGAAACAGCTCACGATAGATCACCCGCTCGGACAAACCGGCAGACATGCGAAAACCGATCCGCTTCGCGAGGTTTTGCAAGGCTTCACCGACCTTCTGCTTGTTGCGCGCTTCCAAAGGCGACATACGGTTGCGCATGACAATCCAATCGATGGGACGGCGGCTCGTCTTCGCCTTCTGTTTGCGGCAGGTCCACACCATTTCCGAGTAGAAACTGGGGCGGATCACGTCGAGGGTCTGCGGGTTCACGTCGCCGAGGAGATCGAAATCCACGAAGCTGTCATTCAGCGGCGTCACAAGCGTGTCCGCTTGCATATGAGCCGTTCGCGACAGGAACGTATTTCCGCCCGGTGCGTCAATAATAACGAAATCGCAAGTCGCCCTCAGCCGGGCGAGCGCGGTTTGGAAACGCTCGGTCTCCTCTGCCTCGGCCTGGTCGAGATTTCGCGAATCGCTGGCATCGACCCGGATCACCTCCGGCATCGGCAAACGAGACCCTGTTGAGCGCATCCAGCGCAGGCGGTTTTCAAGATACCGCGTCAGTGTTCGCTGACGCACATCGAGATCGACGATCCCGACCCGATGCCCCGTCCGCATCAGCGCCACACACAGATGGATCGAAACTGTGGATTTGCCCGCGCCGCCCTTTTCATTCCCGACGACAATGACCCGCGCCTCGCGCGGGCCATCTGTAAGATTTGGGGCCGTGGGTGCGCCCATGGAGTATCCGTCAGCGGGCATGGGAGTATGATCTCACTCTACAAGATGCGGCCACCGGTTCAGTGCGGCAATTCGTGAGGGGCTGGAAGAGGCAGCTGGATCCGTTGATCCACCACAAGCGGCTCCGATGTCGTCTCGGGCGTCTCGAAGAGGAAGACCGCGTCACCGTCGACCGGAGCGGCATGGGTGGTCGGTGCCGCGGGCTCGCCTTCAAAGAGGGCTGGATCGGCCCAAACCGTGCTTTCCGGCAGACGTGCAGGCGGCGCTTCCGCAACAGTCGGCGCGGTTGCCGAAATTTCACCGACGAGCGCATGGAGGCTGCTGAGTTTCGACCCAAGACCGCCCATCACATCGGAGAGCGCCTTGACTTCGGTTTCAAGAGCGGGAGCAGCATCAAACATCCAGTCGTCTGGGGGCGTGATGTCCGGCTCATCGGAAGGCTCGAACGCCGGAGCGGCCGGAACCTCTTTCAGGGAAAGCGTCGTGAGCGTACGGCTCAAGACGACGCGGCGGAAAAGGTTAAGGATGCGCTGTCTCATGTTGAGAATTTTGCGGTCGATGGGTTAACAGAGCGTTTACTTCTGAGACCGATGGACCGTTTGTAATGAATTCTTCAGACCTCCCCCGCGTGCATACCAAAGGTGACCTGCGCACAATTGTGCGCGCCTGGCGCGCAGACGGTCTCCGCGTGGGCTTCGTCCCGACCATGGGGGCCTTGCACGACGGCCACCTGTCGCTTGTTCGAATTGCCCTTGAAAACGCCGATCGCGTCGTCGCCAGCATATTCGTAAACCCCGCGCAATTCGCCCCAGGCGAAGACCTGGATGTCTATCCGCGCACCGAGGACTCAGACTGCGAAAAGCTCGCGGCCGCCGGCTGTCATCTCGCCTACTGTCCAAAGCCCGACGAGGTTTATCCGCCGGG
>JBCAWP010000014.1:0-18854 GCA_038534535.1 Pseudomonadota bacterium | reverse complement strand
GCTCAGGCTTTGAAGGGGTTGTCGATCTGTTGAAGACCGCCAAACACGGCCCGGGCGAGAGAGTTTATCTGCTTGAGTTTGTGTACCATGAGACACGTCCGCCGGCTCCCACGAACGATGGCGGTTAGGTCCCTTCTGGATAAAGTCTGTCGACAGGCTGATCATTAAGTGGACGGCAGAAGGCGCGCCTCAAGTCTTCGGCGCTTGCCAAGGCGTGAATGGACGGACCGCTGTCGCGATAGGTCCGCGCATAGTCGGTCACGCGGGACAGGGCGCGGTGCTGATCTTCCATCTGAAACGTCCTCATCTCCCGTGTAACGCGTATCTGTGAGGCCAATGGCCCGCGATCAGGTCCTTGCCTCAAGACAGGCGAGAGAGGAACCCAGATTCGGTGAGATAGAGTGCGGGCATTGGTGCCGAGCTAGGTCTTTACGAGGCCAATCTCGCGGAGGCGTTCCATAAGATAGTCATGGGAGGAGATCGGCGGCGGCGCTGGACGGTCCGCCGATACACAGCTGGGCAGTGTCTCGATCATCACCTCTGGCGCAAAATGCAGGAAGAATGGCGTGGAGTAGCGCGGGACGCTGGCGCGATCTGCGGTCGGGTTGACGACCCGGTGGGTCGTTGAGGGCAGGGTGCCGTTTGTCAGCCGGTCAAGCATATCGCCGACATTGACGACGAGGGCGCCGGCGGGGGGATTGACGGCGAGCCACTCCCCTGAGCGGTGCTTGACTTCGAGCCCGGCTTCCTCGGCCCCGAGGAGGAGCGTGATGACATTAATGTCCTCATGGGCGGCAGCACGGACAGAGCCTGGTGGAGGCGGCGTCGTTTGAGCTGGGTAGTGGAGAAGCCGCAGGATGGAATTGCCCTGGCGGACACGCGGCGTGAACCAGTCTTCGTCCAGACCGAGGTGTGCCGCGATCGCTTCGAGGAGCATTTGGCCAAACATGTCGAGCGCGTCGTAAAGCGCGCGCGTTTCTTCATCGAAGCTTTCGATTTCCGAGACCCTTGGCGTTTTCGCCATCAGGCCTTCAGATGCGCTTCCTTTCTCGCCGGCCCGGCCCGTGTGCCAGAATTCCTTTAGATCATGGTGGGCTTCGCCCTTGGCGTTCTCGGTGCCGAAGGGCGTGTAGCCGCGCTGTCCGCCCAGAGCTGGGTCGTAATAGGACTGCTTCGTCGCTGGGGGCAGCGCGAAGAAGGCTTTTGTATCAGCCACGGCCCGGTCGATGATGGTTTGATCAACCGGGTGGTCCTCGATTACGGCAAACCCTGTTTCACGGAAGGACTGGCCGAGCGCTGCGACAAAGGCGTCCTTGTCCGTCGACCAGAGTGAAAACGAGATCGGTTCGAAGAATGTCGACATGCACGAACCGTTAGCGCAACTGCGCGCGCGCGCAAATGGGGCAGATTGGCTAAACATGAGACGGCGACAGCCTGACTTGTTAATCGCGCGACCCAGTTTTGTTAACAATCTCAGGGTTCTGGGGCCCTTTCATTAACCATAAGGCAAAGCTTGGCGGCCATCTTGGTCTCGTCGCCGCATGAGCCGTGGCGTGGGAAAGATGGGCCCTGCAGCAAAGAGACCGGTGAACGGTCCAGCCTGCGGGGTGGTGTTGAAAAGGGAAGACATACAATGCCGTATGCTGATGGAAATATGGAGCCGCCTTGCGTTGGGTTGACTGCCGAGGCGCGCCCCGAAGATCTCTACCAAATGGGCCTCGTCTATGCGACGGGCCAAGGCGTCGCGGAAGATCTTGTCGCTGCACATAAGTGGTTTAACCTCGCAGCCCTCAAAGGGAGCGAGGAAGCGAAGATCCAGCGCCGTGAGATTGCAGACATGCTGAGCACGGACGAGATCGGTGAAGCCTTGAAGGCTGCACGCGAGTGGCTCCGTTTGATGAACTAAGCGGCTGTCGTCGCTCGCTTTAATCTGCGCCGTAGAACAAGAGATATCCGAGCGGTAGCGCGTTGCGAATATATTGCCGGACGAAGCGGTTCTGGTTCGCAATTGCTGAGCGCGGCACATAGACCACGTCAAAGCGCTGCAAAGCGCCCAAATCGGATTGCCTCGGTTTTTCGAGCGCCCTTTTAATGTTGATCCGGCTAGATGTTATCCCGCCGGCTGGGTCACGGCGGATAACCAAAACGGCCTCGGGTGCGGCTTCGGACGTGAAGCCCCCAGCCATGATGATCGCCTCAAGGGGGCCGGTTTGACCGGTCACCGACAAAGCGCCGGGGTTTGACACCGCCCCGCCCACAAAGACCTGTTGCTCACCGAACGCGGCAATCGAAACATCAACGCGCGGGTCAATGAGTTCAGAGGCAAATCGGTCTTCCAAGTCTGCTTCGACCGCGCCCGCCACTTCCCCGGCTGCCTCGACCGCTCCAATCAGCGCCACCTGAATCCGGCCATCGGCGCCCACAATGTGCGTGCCTGAAAGTTCCGGCGCAGAGGGCACGGAGACGCTCAGCCGGTCCCCTGGGCCGATCCGATACGTCGAAAGATCAACCGGTTCGCTGAGCTTGCTGATCGGAGAAAGGTCTGAAGGAAGCGGCGGCGGCGAGGCGCACGCGGCCGCCAATGACAGGCAGGCCGCACATAGAACAAGCGAGCGCATCAGACCCCCGACTGGCTGAAACGCCGCGACCTTCGGCATTAATGATTAAGGAAATATCAAATGAAAACCGGCAATCAGCCAGATTGTACACTGTCCCAAAGGGCGAATGATCATTGATGGCCGACCCGTCGAACATGTCGACAGACGCGCGCTCTGCGACGCGCCGGTTTCGGCGCCCACACTTGGGATTAGCTGACCATCTCGTGCTGGTTTGGCGGGCGAAGTGGTCCATCCTGATTGCGTTTCTGCTCGTGCTTGGCGGCGGCTTTGGGTTGCTTTCAGCCTTGCCAAAGCCGGCAGAGGCGGCCTCGCGGCTCCTCGTTCAATCAGCCGATGATGGTGATCTGGGCGCGCGCATGGCGACCGAAGTGGCTTTGCACACAAGCCCGGCCGTTGCCGAGATCGCGCTCGACCGCTTTGGCCTAGAACGACTTTATCCAGGGCGGGCAGCGGCGTTTCAAGCGGCTGCGAGCGATGTCCGGGAGACGATGCTGGCGGCGGCTCTCGCAACGCTCCAATCAAATCTCCAGGTGACGGCGAAGGGGCGTAGTCGGGTCATCGAAGCCCGGTTCCGACACGCCGACCCCGACCTCGCGAGAGACGTTCTAAATGCGTTGAACGGGGCCTATCTGAATTATCGTCATGAAGTGTTTGAGGCCGCCATCGCAGATGCGCCCACTGTTGAGACCGAGGATTACGAGGCGCAGCTTCAGGCGCTAAATGGGGAGATTTCAACGTTCCTCTCGAACAATGCGATTTCGGACTTTGCGACGGAGCGCGCGGACGCCATTGAGCGGGCGCGGCGATTGGACCTGACGCTTTCTGATTACAATTTGAGACTGAGTGAGCTCGGCGGTGAGCAGAGGGCGCTTGAACGCCAGCTGGCCAGTATCCCTTCAGAAATCGCGCTGATTGTTGAGGATGTCGGCGCAAGCGGTCTTGCCAATCTCGAAGCGACGCGGCTTGACCTCCTGTCGCGTTATCGCCCCGACAGCCAGCCTATAGAAGCGATCAACCGGCAGATCGAAGACGCCCGGGCTGAGCTGGGGCGCCGAGACAATGCCTTCCAGTCAATCAGACGCGGGCCAAACCCGGTTCACCAGCAATTGGACATCAGGCTGGCCGAAGTGAAGTCGCAGGTATTGGCGCTTAGGCAGACACGGCAATCCGTGATCCAGCAGGCCGAGGCCGCGATGGATGAACGGGCCATGTTTGCGCGATTGGCGCCCGACTGGCAGGCGCTTGAGACCGAGAGAGCACGGCTCGAAGGCGCCCTCGCGGCTCAGGTCACCCCAACAAATGAGGCCTCATCTAACCGGCCGGACAGGGAAGGAGCGCCGGGGCCGGTGAGCGTTCTCGAACCTGCGCGCCTCGTCCGAAAGGGGATGGGGCTTGATCTGCTGGACATACTATTGGTCGTCCTGGCGGCCTTTCTGATGGCGATGCTGACAGGTGTTGTGCGCACCATGGGGCAAGCGGCATTTGTGACACCACGGTCCGTTGAACGCACGACGGACATGCCCGTCCTGTCATCCGTTCGAATGAAGAGATAAGCGCGCGGCGCGTCCCGATTGAGGAGATTTTATTTGGCGAAGGCCGCGACATCGCAATTGGTCCGCGACGTGCGTGACGATCTGAGCCCTCTTTGGCAGGCGGCGTCGCGCTTGCCAGCCAAATCGCGCGGGCAGGTGGTCTTGTTTACCGGACCGACAACGGGACTTGGCGTGACGAGTGTTGCGGCCTCTTTTGCTTTGTTGACGGCGCACAGGTCCCGAAAATCGACCTGGCTGGTGGATCTCGACTTCAAAGCGAACAATGCGTTTGCTGCCTTCGACACAGGGTTCGCTGGGGCGGTGGGACGGCCTGGCCGTGCATTTGATGCATCACTTGGCATTACCGATTTGTACCGTCTGTCGGGCGGTGCGCCCGTCTCCGATCGTCGACCGCGACCGAAACTACTGGCGGTCCACCAAATTGAAGGCACGCGGCTGATGGTCACCCGGTTTCGGGCAGACCAGCTCAAAGCGGGTGAACGGGTGCGCATGAGTGACCGGGCGGACTGGTGGACCGCGCTTCGGCGAGCGGCGGACTGGATTATCGTCGATGCGCCATCGATCGATGGCTCGAATGCCGCGCTGGATGTCTGCGCCCATGTCGACGGTGTGGTGATCGTGCTCGAGGCGGATCGTTCGACCCCGGCTGATGCGAGTACCGCGCGCGAGCAAGTCCATGCGCGTGGTGGGCGGGTGATCGGAACGGTTTTTAACAAGGAACGTGCCGATGCGCGCTTCTTTTCGGATCTAACGGGTTAGCGCAGCGACCTAAGCTTAGCCCGGCGCGGCATTCTTTTTGTTTTCTAGGTTCCAAATCGGTGTGAAGAAGACGACCCAGGCGATGAGGAACGCCATACCTCCCGCGGGAATGATCGCAACTTTCTGCGGGCCGAACAAATCCGTCAGCCAGCCCATGACCGCGGCGCCGAACGGCGCGCCTGCCATAAAGCCGAGTTGATAGATTGAGAGGACACGCGCCAGCTGGTCTTTCGGCGCCGCGTTCTGGACGATGGACCGGCTCATGGCAATCGACACGCCGGCGGCGAGCCCCCACACGAACACAACGCCCAAAAACACTTCGTGGATGACGTCACGGGTCATCACGAGGATCACGGCGGAGCCCACAAATTGGGCCGTGAGCAAGAGGCGCCCCGGATACTGAATGTTTTTGAATACCGAGAGGGCGACCGAAGAGAGGAACGCCCCGAACCAGAACGTGACAAACATGTCGCGGATACCGTCAGAGCCAAGGCCATAAAGATCGCGATTAATGATGGGGAGAACGACAAGGAACGAACCGATGACGAAGACGCCCACGCCAAACATGAGGACCGTCATTGCCGAGAGTTGAGGATTCTGGCGAACGGCGTCGAAGCCGTCCTTGATGTCACCAAAGGTGGCGCCAAGGCCGGAGCGGCCCGTCGTGACTTGTCGGCCTCGACCCAGATAGAGAGCAAAGGCGGCGCCGAGCCCCAAAACAACGCCCTGCACAGCGACTAAGCGCCATGCATCAATTGGCCCGATGCCGAACCCGCCAAGCCAATCCGGCATCATGGTTTTCTTGTCGGCATAACCGGCCACGATGAGACCCGCGATCTGGGCGCCAAATTGGGCAATCGTTGCGAACGCAACGCCCTGTTGGAGCGTGATCCCGGAGCCAATACGGCCGCGCCGCTCAATGACTTCGTTCAACATCGCATCGCGGGCCGGCATCATGAAGGCCCCGACCGTGCCAATGGCGAGCCCATAAGCAATCATAAAGGCATAAGCGAGGTTGCCCGTGGCAATGACGGCCGCAAGGCCGAGTGCCGGGACACCGGCGAGGAGGTGAAGGCCAACGAGAAGAGGTTTGCCTGCTTTTCGTTCCGCGATCACACCGCCGATGAGGAGGAAGATTACGGACGGGGCCGATAAGGCCATATTGGCGAGGCCGAGCTCAGTGCCGTCGAGATTGAGGCGGTTGGTGATGAGATAGGGGAAGAGCACCATTTGCAGTCCGAAGGCAACGAACCAGGTGGACTGGACGAGAAGATAGGCCGGCAGTTCATTATTGACGTGGCGCTTAATGCGATGCGCCGTCATGGAGCGCGCGGTGGAAATCAGCGAGGCGCCGGCATCCATGGCCGTTGAAACGCCAGAAATTGGCGTGCGCCCTTCGCCCGATCCGCCCGACTCCTCGGCGATCTCTTCGTCTGTTACAGGGTCACTCATACGTGGGGCCTGACTGCTTAAGCGGGCGTGAGAGGAGCGTACAGGGCTTCTCTAATTGCGCAATCTCCGAACATTGGCAGCACTTACCTTTTGATTTGTGTCATCTCCACAGGGTAAGCTCTCTTGAGTACAGTTGTTTGGGAGGCTCGGGGATGACTGTCCTGCGCCATATCTTGAGTTGGGGCCTTGCCCTTTTTTTGATCGCGATGTTCGTGCAGGCGACAATCCATCCTTTGCCGAACCCGCCAGCGGGATCTGTGAAATTGTTTGATCTGCCGGGCGAAAACATCGTTTTCCAGACGCTGGCCGAGAACTCTCGATATGATATTTTCGAGCCGGCGGGGCGTGTCTTTACAGCGCTAATCGAATTGGTGGCCGCCCTTTTGCTGCTGCTACCTTTCTCCCGAAAACTTGGGGCGTTCCTGTCTTTTCTTGTACTCTCCACGGCAATTATCCTTCACCTGTCACCCTGGCTTGGGCGGGACGTGCCCGTTTCGCTTGATCCAGCAAATACGGCCACAGATGGCGGAGCGCTCTTCACGCTCGCAATTGCGATGGCAGTGGCAAGTATTCTGATTTTGGTTGTGCATCCCTCGCGGGATCGGCGGTACGGCTAGGTCCGTTTTACGAAAATCGAACGTCCATAAGGCGTTAACATTCTGCCATCACACTTGCGCGTGAGAACCTTTAAAGGGGTCTGCGATGTCGAATGTGCTAGATACTGACGTTGCCCCGGCGCCGACCATAGGGCGATCCCGTGTGGCGCTCCTGCGCCGGCTTATCGACACTGTTGCGTTGCCGAGTTCCTCTATCCCGCCGCAGGAGCGGGCGCTCGCCGGGGATATCTTGCTCGATATGCTCTTCCATGTGAGCGACGACGAACGCCTCTTTTGCGCAGAGCGGCTGAAGAATACGACCGAAGCGCCGCGCCGCCTGATGCGCTATCTCGGCCATTGCCGGATCGAAGTGGCGCGGACTCTCCTGGAAGAGAACACAAGCTTTGATCCGTCAGACCTCGCCGACCTTATCCGTACGACAACGGTTGAACACCGCATGGTGATTGCCGGTAGACGGTCCGTCTCGATTTATGAAAGCGATGTTTTGGTGGAGTTCGGCGAAATCGCCGTGATGCGGGTCCTCCTGGCTAATCAAGGGGCCAGTCTGTCCGAGTTGGCTATGGATCGGCTAATGAGTCAGTCCCAGCAAGAAGAAGCGCTTTGCGAGTTGCTGCTGCAACGGCCCGAATTCACGGCGTCCCAGGCCCTAGCGATGTTCTGGTGGGCGCCAGGGCTCCAGAGACGTTCAATCCTTACCAAGTATTCCGCCGACCGGAAGATCGTGATCGATCGCTGTTTCGATGCTTTTGAAATCCTGCGCGAGGAGGGCTGGCAGGACCCTGTGGCGCGGAAGGCGGCACAAATGATTGAGCGTCGCCAGCGCAATCGCCAGGCCCAGGACCGAAGCAGTTTCGAAAATCTTGAGGAAGCTGTCGAGACAGCGTCCAAGACAGGGATGACGCCGGAACTCACCCAAGAGATTGGATATCTATCCGGGATGAAACCCATAGCTGTCGCGAAGCTATTTTCTGATCCCGGCGGTGAGGGCGTCGCTGTCTTATGCAAAGCAACCGGCCTGCGGCGCGAACATGTTGCACGCATTTGGCATGCGCTGCGCCGACCCGTTCGCGACGACCAACGCAAAGTCCATCCGATCCTTGCTTATGTAATTGAGACCTATGATTTGATGTCTGTGGCCCGGGCGCAGACGGTCTTGCGCTATTGGAATTGGTCGCTGACCGCGTCCGGTACGAGTGACCTTGTCGGCAACGACATGTCGGAAGAAGACGTGTTTTCGCCTTCGAAACGGGCCGCACGCCTGGTCTTTGGCCGCTGATCTGCGGGAGATAAAGAACAGGTCTGGTCAAGGCGCGAGTCACCCGCTAGTGAACCCAAGTTGTAGAATGGGCACGCGGGAGCGAGACGAACTTGTTGTATGTGCTGGGGTTATTGTGCGGGCTTACCGCCTTCTGGCTCGGCCTATCAGGGCATTATACGCCATTACTCCTGACCCTCGGAGCTCTCTCGATCCTCGTCTCGGCGCTGCTCGCCGCCCGCCTTGATATTCTGGACCGGGAAGGGTCGCCCTACCATCTCTTGCCACGGATCGCGCTTTATATGCCGTGGCTTGTTGGCGAGATTATCAAGGCGAATATATCGGTCATCCGGGCATGTCTGCGAGCGGACCTTGATATCAATCCGACCCTCGTAAAGGTGAAAACGACCTGTGAGAGTGACACGGCAAAGGCGCTATTCGCCAACTCCATCACCCTGACGCCCGGTACGGTGACCATACAGGTCGAACGGGACCGTTTATTGGTGCATGCGCTTTACGAAGAGCTGGCCGATCCGGCATCTTTTGACGATATGGACCGTCGTTCCCGGCGTGCTGTTGATGGGCGGGAGGCAGCCGAATGATTGGTGCGAGTGTCGCTGCCCTGGTCGTCGCCATGACGCTGATCTTGATCCGCGCTTTGATGGGGCCGACGCTCTATGACCGCGTTCTCGCCGTGAATTCCTTTGGCACGAAAACCGTCCTATTCCTTGCTGTGATTGGATTTTTTATGGGGCGACCGGATTTCCTGGATATCGCCATCCTCTATGCTCTGATAAATTTTGTCGCGACGATCGCCATTCTGAAGTTCTTCCGCTACCGGTCTTTCCAGGTGACACTGGTGCGTCCGCGGCGCCCTGCAAAGGAGAGCGGTGAGTGAGCACGTTTCTACACGATACCGCGGCCTTGTTCGGCGTACTACGCCCATGGTTTGGCGGCGGCTTCTGTCTCCTTGGCGGCGTCTTGGCACTGATCGGGGCCGTGGGCGTTGTCCGTTTCCCAGACTTTTATTCCCGCTTGCACGCAGCCAGCGTCACCGATACCGGCGCTGTACTGGCTTTGTTGCTCGGTATGGCACTGCTGAGCCCGCATTGGCTTGTTCTGATCAAGGTCATCGTGATCGGACTATTTATCTTTCTTACGGGGCCAACTGCGTCTCATGCCGTGGCGAACGCGGCCCATACGGCTGGCCTGGAACCATTGATCGGCCGTGTCGGTGAAACAGGCGATGCAGAGGAGCGAACCCTCTGATGGAAGTTGGAACCGCGCTCGTTAATGTGGCGCTCCTCAGCATGCTGTTTGTGATTGCGCTTGGCATCGTCCGGATGCGGAGCCTTTTTGCGATCGTCATGATGTCGGGTGTTTATTCCCTGGTTTCTGCGGCCTGGTTCGTGGCGCTAGATGCCGTCGATGTTGCCTTCACTGAAGCGGCTGTTGGCGCCGGGATTTCAACGGCGCTGATGCTCGGCGCAATGCTGCTGACGTCGCGGCGGGCGAAAGTGGAGCCGCGTCTTATTAATGTTGCCTCGCTCATCGTCTGCCTGGCGACCGGCGCCGTGCTGATTTATGCAACGATCGATTTGCCGGCAGTTGGTGATCCGCTCGCGCCTGCGAACGCCTATGTCGGGGCCGAATACCTCGAACGTGTCGAAGCCGACACGGGTGTTCCGAATGTAGTGACGGCTGTCCTCGCAAGCTATCGCGGGTTCGATACGCTGGGAGAAACGGCGGTGATCTTTACGGCCGGGATTGCCGTGGCCCTTCTCCTCGGATTTGGCGAGCGGTCTCTGTCTGACCAGACTAATAAGAAGCGGGGACCGAGGTCATGACCGACCACCACGTCATCCTCCGCGTTGTTTCGAAATTCCTGATACCGATCATTGCGGTTTATGCGTTCTACGTTCAATTCCACGGTGATTACGGGCCGGGCGGCGGTTTCCAAGCCGGCGTGATCCTCGCTGTGAGTGTCATTCTCTATGCGTTGATTTTTGGGATCGCCGAGGCGCTGACGGCTATTCCGGCCGTGTTTGCGCGCGGGCTCGCCGGTGTCGGTGTCCTTCTTTATGCCGGCGTTGGCCTTTGGACGATCGCGAATGGCGGAAATTATCTCGACTATGACTTCCTCGTCGACGAGCCCCCCGGCGGCCATGCGGGGCAGCATCTTGGCATTTTGCTGATCGAGCTCGGTGTCCTGTTCACCGTCGCCGGTTCGATGCTGACAGTTTTTTATGCCTTCGCCGGCCGGGTCACCGAAATCCGTGATGAGGATTGGTAGACGTGCTTGAATTCATTCTAGAGCGGGCGAACTACTGGGCGATCATCGGGCTGATGATGGTGGGCCTGTACATCACCTTCCAGTCGACCAACATGATCAAGCGGCTCGTTGGTTTGTCGATCTTCCAAACCTCAGTTTTTCTATTTTACATCACGCTCGGCAAAGTCGCCGGCGGGTCCGCGCCAATCCTTTACGGCGCCGATGCGAAAGGCCATGGCGGCCATGATGGACATGGCGAAACCGAAGCGCACGGCACGGAAGCTGCCGGAGCTGCCGTCGACCATGCAACCGACGGCCCGAGCTCAGACGAGGTGACGCAAGCGGCTGAGGAGGGAGCCCATGGCGCAGCTGAGGCCGCATCGGCTTATGGCGGTGGCCTTCAAGAAGTGTATTCGAACCCTCTGCCACACGTCCTTATCCTCACAGCCATTGTGGTTGGCGTTGCGACCTTGTCGGTGGGGCTTGCTCTCGTTGTCCGGATCCGGGAGGCCTATGGCACCATCGAAGCTGACGAAGTCCGCGCGATGGATATCGTCACCGCCGATGCGCAAGATGCCGACGACATTGAGTTAGCGGCGGAGGCTAGCTGATGCTTGAGGCGATTGCGGGGCTGGCGCCGGATGTGATCGCGCGCCATGGGGCGGCGCTGCTCGTTGTGATCCCACTTGTTCTGTCCGGCATTGCGGCGTTCATGCCCAACGGCCGATTGGGCTGGATGTTGTCGATTGCCGGGTGCGCCGGATCCCTACTGTGTGCGGTGGTCCTTTTACTCCAGGTGCAGACACTGCCAGGCGGCGTTGTGTCTTATGAACTCGGGGGCTGGGACGTTCCGCTCGGTATCGAGTTTCGGATCGACGCGCTGAATGTGCTGTTTCTCCTGCTTATCGCCGCTGTTGGATTGCTTGCGGCGATCTTTTCCTTGCCGACGGTTGTCGCTGAGGTGCGGCAGGAAAAGCGGGCGCTCTTCTATGCGGCGTACCTTATCTGTTTTGCAGGTCTCCTCGGCGTGGGTGCGACGGGCGACGCGTTCAACCTCTTTGTCTTTCTCGAGATCAGTTCGATTTCGACCTATGTGCTTGTGGCGCTCGGCGGAAATCGCGACCGGCGCGCGTTCCCGGCAGCCCTTAACTACCTCATGATGGGGACAATTGGCGCGACGTTCTTCGTCATCGGCGTTGGCTTCCTTTATGCCGTCACCGGGACGCTGAATATGGCCGATATTGCCCTGCGCCTGCGCGATATTGATGGGTCGAACAGGGCGGTTCATGCCGGCTTTGCGTTTATCGTCGTGGGTCTTGGCTTGAAGTCGGCCATGTGGCCACTGCACCAATGGCTGCCGAACGCCTATGCCTATGCGCCGAGTTTTGTGACTATGTTTCTATCGGCGACGGCGACGAAAGTCGCGATCTACGCCCTAATCCGGTTCACTTTCAGCGTCTTCACGCCTGATATGAGCTTTGAGGCGATGAATTTCGGGTTTCTTTTCGCGCCGCTGGCGATGATCGCCATGATCGCGTGTTCGTTCCAAGCCGTTTTCCAAACCGATGTGCGCCGGATGCTTGCCTATTCGTCGGTGGCACAGGTCGGCTATATGCTGCTCGGCGTCTCCATCGGGACGGCGGCGGGACTGTCTGCGGGCATGTTCCACCTGGTCAACCACGCCTTGATGAAAGGCGCTCTGTTTATGGCGGTGGCCGGGGTGGTGCTCACCTATCAGGGGACGCGGATCAATGATTTTGCGGGGCTCGGGCGGGCAGCGCCGCTGACGATGACAGCCTTTGCGGTGGCCGGAATCTCCTTGATCGGGATCCCGCTGACGGCCGGGTTCCAATCCAAGCTTGCTTTGCTAGAGGCGATGCTCGATCGAGGGTGGGGCTTTGCCGTGGCCGTTATCGTGATTTCCAGTATATTGGCGGTGTTTTATGTCGGCCGCGTCCTCCAAGCGGTCTTTTTCCTGCCACCGTCTAACCCGAGAAAAGCGCGCCAGGAGGCGCCGGCGCTCATCCTCATCCCGCTTTGGATCTTGACGATTGCGACCTTGTGGATCGGTATCCAGGCGAATTGGGTGATCGATCTAACAGATGCCGCGGCGACTGCAGCGCTTAATCCCGGAGGCATCCGATGAGCGGTGAGGTCCTTATCCTGATCGTCCTGGCGATCCCGCTTTTGACGGCGGCTGGTATTTTCCTGCTAGACGGCGTGCCGGACCTCAGGGAGTCGGTCACGATTGGTGGCGCGACGGCCCTTTTCCTTGCTGTGATCGCGCTGGCCTCGACGATTGAGGGCGGGGTGGGGCCGGAACGGGAACTGCTGCAGGCGGCGCCGGGGTTTGTGTTCGCCTTCAAGCTTGAACCCCTCGGGGCGTTGTTTGCGCTGGTCGCGAGCGGTCTGTGGATCGTCAATTCGTTCTATTCGATTGGCTATATGCGCGGAAACCGGGAGCGCAATCAGACGAGGTTCTATATCTGCTTTGCCATCGCGCTGTTCGGCGCCATGGGCGTCGCGATGTCGGGTAATCTCTTCACGCTGTTCGTTTTCTACGAGGTGCTGACCCTGTCGACCTATCCGCTGGTTGCCCATAAGGGGGACGCAGCGGCCCAACGCGGCGCGCGTATTTATCTCCTGACCTTGCTTGGCACCTCGATCGGTCTCTTTTTGGTGGGTGTTGTCTGGACATCCTCCCTCGCTGGAAGCCTCGATTTCGTGCCGGGCGGCCTGCTTGACGGAAAAATTAGCCCGTCGGAGGGGAGCATTCTTCTCCTCTTGTTTGCCTTTGGCATCGGTAAGGCGGCCCTCATGCCGTTCCATTTCTGGCTGCCCAACGCCATGGTCGCCCCGACGCCCGTCTCGGCGCTTCTTCATGCTGTCGCCGTTGTGAAGGCGGGCGTGTTCACCGTCTTGAAGATTGCGATCTTCATCTTCGGGGCTGATCTTCTGACCGAAATTCCGGCGACTGACTGGGTGCTCGGCGTCGCCTGTTTCACAATTATCGTGGCCTCGCTCATTGCGATCACCAAAGACAATTTGAAGGCTCGGCTCGCCTATTCGACGGTCGCGCAGCTCGCCTATGTGACGGCCGGCGCCATGCTCGCCACGTCGGCCGGGTTCATGGGCGGCGCGCTACAGATTGCGGCCCACGCCGCAGGCAAGATCACACTCTTTATGTGCGCCGGCGCGATCTATGTGGCGACGGGCAAGACCGAGATCTCGGATATGCGCGGCCTTGGTCAGCGCATGCCGCTCATTTTTGTCGCGTTTCTGATCGGCAGCTTGTCGATCATCGGCGTCCCGCCACTCGCCGGCGCATGGCCGAAATTTGCGCTCATGCAGGGCGCGGGGCTCTCTGAGGGGCATGGCTATGTGGTCTGGGTGCTGATTGTGTCCTCGCTTCTGAACGTTGCCTATCTGTTACCCATTCCGATTTTGGCTCTGATGGCGCCGAAGGGCACGCCGGAACCGGCGCCTTATAAGCGAGAGGGGGGAGCACCGGCCCTGACGGTGTTGCCGCCCGTTTTTACGGCAGGTCTCTGCCTTGTTCTATTTTTTGCGATGGGCCTTGTCGGTGATTTCCTGACCCCCATTACGACCACCCCGGCGACGTGACGGAGGAGCCCATGAGCGACCAAGTCCGCAGCGGAGACGACCAGCACCCGATCAGTCAGGCCTTGTTCGGCTGGGTGTCGCATCCGATGACTGGCCGGATTATCTTCTGGGGGCTGGCCGGCCTGTCGCTGCTGCTCCTCTTAGCTGATCTCGTCGTCCATCGGCACACAAAGGTGGATATCGAAAAGATCACCGGGGCGTATGGTCTCTATGGTTTTCTCGCCTTTGGCTTTGTCGTCTTAATGGGCTGGCCCCTCGGGACGCTGCTGCGCCGCGGCGAGAATTTTTATGGAGACCAGGACGAGGCGGATGATCAGGACGGGGAGGCCGCTGAGTGATGGGCTTGCTCGCGTCTCTTAATCCCGGATTTGTTCTGATCCTCGCCGGATTGATTGGTTTCTTCGTGCCGGTTCAGCGGGTTCGCCAAGGCCTCGCCATTGGCGCACCGCTGCTTGGGCTTTTGCTGCTGGTCAGCGCGCCGCAGGACACGGTACTCGCGCAGACTGAGATCTTGGGGCTCACCCTCATCCTCTACGAGGTGACCAATCTCAATTTCATATTTGCGCTGGCGTTCCTCATCGCTGCGCTGCTTAACGCAATTTACGCGCTTCATCAGGATAGCGCGCTTGAGGATTCTGCTGCGCTTGTCTATTCGGGCGCCGCGATTGCTGCGGCACTCGTCGGCGATCTGATGAGCCTGTTCATCTTCTGGGAGCTTACGGCGGTCTCTTCGGTCTTCTTGATCCTTGCGACCCGTACACGGGCGGCTTACGGCGCCGCCATGCGCTATCTTGGCGTTCAGATTTTGTCCGGCGTGCTCCTGTTATACGGCGCTACACAGTACTTTCAGGCCCGCGGCACGTTGGAAATTGCGGCGTTCGACACCCTGAGCGAGCCCGGAGCGCTTCTGATATTCTTCGCCGTCGGGATCAAGGCCGCGTTCCCGCTGTTACACAACTGGCTGCAAGACAGCTATCCAAAGGCGACCGTCGTGGGCGCAGTTGTGCTGTCGGCGTTTACGACAAAGCTCGCCGTCTATGCGCTTGCCCGGATGTTCCCTGGGCAAGAGGCGCTTGTGTGGATTGGTGCGGTGATGACGGTGTTCCCGGTCTTCTTCGCCGTGATCGAAAACGATCTTCGCAAGGTCTTGGCCTATAGCCTAAACAATCAGGTCGGGTTCATGGTGTGTGCCGTTGGGGTTGGGTCGCAACTCGCGATTAATGGCGCGGCGGCTCATGCCTTTGCTCATATCATTTATAAGGGCCTCTTGTTCATGAGCATGGGCGCTGTGCTCTACCGCGTCGGGACCACCAAGGCGACGGAGCTTGGCGGGCTTTACAAGTCGATGCCATGGACGACGCTCTTTTGTTTGATCGGGGCGGCGTCGATTTCCGCCTTCCCGCTCTTCTCAGGGTTTGTCGCCAAGTCCCTGACGATGAGCGCAGTGTTAGAGGCGCATTATGTCATCGCTTGGCTGATGCTCCTGTTCGCATCTGCAGGCGTGCTGGAGCATTCCGGCATCAAGATCCCGTACTTCGCTTTTTTTGGGCACGATAGTGGCAAGCGGGTGGAGGAAGCCCCCTTCAACATGTTGCTCGCCATGTTCCTTGCCTCCTTTATTTGCATCGTGATTGCATTGCCGTCCTTTGGCCGGTTTGGATATGTCGGCCTCTATGCAATGCTGCCTTATCCGGATGTGGCGTTAAACTACGAGCCTTACACGGTCGACCATATCCTGACGCAGATGCAGCTGCTCGTGTTGGCCGCGTTTGCCTTTGTGCTCTTAAAGCGGTTCGGCGTTTATCCACCGGAGAAGCGCGGCACGATCCTCGACAGTGACTGGGCCTATCGGCGCGCCGGGTACGCCTCAGCTGTTTGGGCAGGTGCTGTCTGGGCGAAGGCGGGTCCGTCCATGACGAGTGTGTGGCGGAGTGTGGCGGCGAGGGCTTTCCGTCGGATCGAAGCGACGTTCAGTCCCCAGGGCGTTCTCGCACGAGGACCGTTGACGGGAGGTATGGCGATCTGGACCGCGGCGCTTCTCGGCGTTGTGCTCGCGATTTCGTTCCTGCAGCAAGGCTAGTCGATCCGAGGGGTCTTGTAATCAGGCTGCTGAGTGCAATCGTGCATACGGACAAATACGTATACTTGTGCGACTGTATTGACGCCAATAGATTGAAATGATGGCTGGATAAGCACGTTAAAAGTGTGTTGCTGTATAGGTCTGTTATTTTCGTCTTTTCTTCGGTCTCCGCGATGATTATTTTGCCTTACGCAAAGTAAAAAACACACATAGCGAGGTCTGCTTCATGGAAGCGCTAGGGGAAGACGGGCAAAAGGGCGATCTCATTTCGCTAACGGCGAGGATCGTCTCGGCCTATGTGAGCAATAATCCAGTGCAAAGTAGTGATTTGCCTTCACTGATCGAGAGTGTTCATCATTCCTTACATGATTTGAATCTTGAGGAACCTCAGCGGGAAATCTTAACGCCCGCAGTTCCGATCAAGAAATCGATTACAGACGATTACTTGATCTGTCTTGAAGATGGCGAAAAGTTCAAGTCGCTACGCCGGCATTTACGGGCAAAGTACAACCTCTCGCCGGAAGAATACCGGGAGAAATGGGGTTTGCCAGCTGACTATCCTATGGTGGCCCCGAGCTATGCCCGGCAGCGGTCTGAGCTTGCCCGAAAGATGGGGCTGGGACAGGTCAAGAAGAGCTGAAGTATTGATATCGCTAGACTTGTCGTTGCGATAGCAAAATGAAATTTTCTGGTAACTTTGGTTAATTATTACTTGATTTGTGGATAGCAATCGGTCCACCAGTGATTCTCGAATCGGCTTGGGGAAATCGGTTGATGAAAATTTCAGATGTCGAGTCGCGTTTAACAGAGCGACAGAAATCGCTGTTGAGTCATTGGAAAGCATCCGCGGGCGGGGGGCATTGTCCTCGTCGCAAGGACATAGATCCGGGCAAGGTCTTAAATGCTCTATCCACGGTGTCGATTGTGGAAACGACCCATGACGGCTTTCGTTTTCGATTGACCGGCTCTCGCCTGCGTCATCTCTTCGGCGGCGATGTGCAAGGTCAGTTGATCAGTGCGATTGATGCCGAGGTCGAGGAGGCTGGTAGCGCGTCCATGGAGCTCGCGATCGAAACTGGGCGCCCGATTCATGGCAATCGCCGCCGCGATGGCCGCTGGCATTTCTGGCTGAGGCTACCGCTGCGTGACGACAATGGGCAAGTCAGCCTGGTCTTGTGTGCGGACGAGCTTTGCGATCGCGAAGACGGGGCTTCGGTTAGGTGCGGCGAGGCCGACACGAGGACCATCAAGACGCTGGCCGCCTGATATCGCGCGCTTAGCTTCGTCAAGCTCTGGTTGCCGGTAAAGTCTGTCGGTTGGCCGTGGAGACAAAGTGATTTCTCCACTATTTATCCCCCTGACGTTGGGTAAACCGCGCTCTTGAGTGCTCTGTGTTTCCTGGACAATTCAATTAGATTTGGTTGTTAGATAGGAATAATATCCTACAATTGAATAGACTGCTATAGTCTTGATGGTGGGTAATAAAGGGACACAGACGTGGAATCAGTAATGCAACGGGATGCGTCCCGGGCGCGATTAGCGTCAGGCTTGGTGGGTTTCAGCCTCAAACAATCAGTCAATGCCATATTGAAAGAGGGACGCGGTTCAGCAGACGCCGCGTTTGCGCGGCAAGTCGCCATGTACATGGTGTACGTAACATTTGGAGTTTCGCTTTCTCGGGTGGCGACGGCCTTCGGTCGCGACCGGTCGACCGTTGCCTATGCGTGTCATCAAATTGAGGATCGGAGGGACGATCCAAGTTTTGATGAGTGGTTAGATGATCTGGACCGGGCGCTGCGTGAAGCGGCGGACCTAGAAGAACCGGCGTGGACGCGGTGTCTCTCGGCTTGACGCGGCTCGAGCGGGCCCTCGCCAAGGGCGCTGTGATCCGTCTGTGTGAGGGTATCTGGAAGGTCTATCGCGGCGACGATGCCAGGCGGCGCGCAGTCGGTGAACTCCAAGACGGGGATATCGACAAATTACGTGCGGCGGGGCGGGTCGTCTCTTACGGGGCTGGTTGGCGCGGTGTTGAGCGCGACTGGGCAGACCCGGTGCTGGTTGCGCCGCCGAGGCCGATCCCGCGCGCTGCGCCGCTAGGACATGGCGCGCCACTTTTGGCGATTGCACTCCAGCTTTGTGATGATGAGGTTGTATCACGGCGGCTGGCGGCGGCGGCGATGCGTTTTCTTGAGGATGTGGCCGTCAGCGAGCGGGGGCAGGTTGTGTCCATGAATTGGGACCTGACACCGAGCGGTCGGCGAAGGGGCGCTGGGCGTGGGCCCTCTGGGCAAGGCGCAGAAGCTCTGCAGGCCCGCCGGAGCCTCATAGCCCTTGAACAGGCTTTACCCGCGGCTCACTGGCAGCTTCTGCAGCGGGCCCTGGTGCAGGGCATGTCCCTTCGTCGCCTTGCCGTATCATTGTCGATTGCGCCGCGTAAGATGGCCGAGGCTGTAAACAGTGCGCTGGTGCAGCTTGCTGATGCCTATGATCAGGTCGTCCCGGCGCGGGACTAAACTTTCAGGCCGTGGCTGACGCCTGTAGCGCTTCGGCATCGGCACGGATACGCGCAATCATAGAGGCCAGGCCATTTGACCGCTGTGCTGTGAGGGCACCTTTCACGCCGA
>JBCAWP010000013.1:0-18989 GCA_038534535.1 Pseudomonadota bacterium | reverse complement strand
CCAAGGCGAAGTTGCGGATCAACATATTAAGTGCGGATTTGGACGCGCGGTAGGCGTGCCAGCCTCCCAGATCATTGTCAGAAATAGAGCCAACCCGCGCCGAGAGGGCAGCAAATACAGCGCGCCGCTTGCGCGCCAAAAGCGGTAGAAAGTGTTTTGCGACGAGGCCTGGTCCGAACGTATTCAGGCGAAAGACGCGCTCTAGATTATTCATTGAGATGTTCCGCCAGGATTTCTCAGGCTGTAGATCGGCACCATCCGACAGAATGCCGGTGGCCACGATGATAAGGTCAAGCTCACCGGAAACCGCACGCGCGGCAGCCTGAACCGACGCCTCATCTGTGATATCGATGCGCACGGCGTGTATTTTGGGGCCCTCCGGCACTTCGCCCGAGCGTGACAGGGCATAGACTGTTCCGACCTCCGAACGCTGGACCAGCGCGTCCGTCAATGCACGCCCAATGCCTCCGCTCGCTCCGATCACTGCAACGTCCATGCTGATCTCCCCTCTGGCTTCCGCGCTAATTGTGCTGTTATTCAGCAGCTTCAAGGGACAGCCTGTTCCGCTCCAGACACGACTCGACCGATGACAGACCTCAGCCCCGTTCTTGAAAGCCTCGAAAAAATTGCCGATCGCCATGGTGACCCCAGCACTGCGGTCTATACGGCGCTCTTTGACCGTTATCCGGATTACGAAGCGCTGTTCGTGATGGATACGGACGGCGGCGTTCGAGGCTCTATGCTGGAATCGGCGTTCGATTATATCCTGGAACGTGTCGGTGGCGGCGCGCCGTCCGGCATTGTCCTCGGCGCCATGCGGGACGACCATGAGGGCTATGGCGTCGCCCCCGCAGATTTTTTCGCGTTCTTTGTTGCGATCCGCGACACCGCCAAGACCTTGCTCAGCGGAGACTGGTCACGCCGTGAAGACATAGCCTGGAAAACGCTGCTTGTCGGAATCGAAGACGACCTCGCGCGCGCCTAGGCCGGGTGCAGCACGACAGGCAGGGTCGTATAGCCCATGACAAAATTCGATGTGATCCGCTCAGGTTCGCCCACAACCTCGACCTTGCGAAAGCGCTTCATGATCTCTTCCCAGAGGATCCGCAGCTGCATTTCCGCAACGCGGTTGCCCATGCAGCGATGGATACCGAAACCGAACGCGACATGGTGCCGGGCCCGCGGCCGATCGATCCGAAATACATCGGGGTCTTCAATCGCCTCGCCGTCGCGATTGCCAGAGCAATACCACATCACGACCTTGTCGCCCTTGCGGATTGTCTTACCGCCAAGCTCATAATCCTGCGTTGCGATCCGACGCATATGGGAGAGCGGCGTCTGAAAGCGTATGATCTCTGACACCATATTTGGGATCAGGGACGGGTCCGCCCGCAGTTTCTCATACTCGGCCGGAAATTGGTTTAAGAACCAAACCCCGCCGGAAATCGAATTCCGTGTGGTGTCGTTTCCACCGACGATCAGCAACATCAGATTGCCCATGAGCTCGACCGGATTGTCGACCATATCCTTCGTGTCTGGATTGTGAGCGAGCAGCGAAATGAAATCGAATTTCTTCGGTTGCGCCGCTCTGATTTTCCAAAGCTCCGTAAAGGCGGCCAAGCACTCGTTCAGCACCTCCATCCGCTTGTCCATGTCGACGGCGCCCGCGCCCACCGCATCTGTCGTGGTGATCACATCGGACCAATATGGCAAAAGATGGCGATCCTCGAATGGAAAGTCGAACAGCGTCGCCAGCATCTGGGTGGTGAGTTCAATCGACACCCGGTCGACCCAATTAAAAGGCTCGCCGACCGGTAGATCATCTAGGATAGCCCCCACCCGACCGCGAATAAGCGCTTCCAGGTCAGACAGCTGACTTGGCGCCACTGCCGGCTGGGCGGCCTTGCGCTGGATGTCATGTATCGGCGGGTCCATCGCAATAAACATGGGCGGCTGGAAGTCGTCGGAGGGGTCCCCGATCACGATCGATGGCTCTGAGGAAAACACATCATGCCGACTATCGACCTCGACGATGTCGTTGAACTTCGTGATCGACCAATAGGGGCCAAACGGGCTCGTCTGGTGGAAGTGGACGGGATCCTCTTCCCTCAGCCGTTTGAAGTAAGCGTGGTGGGCATCAGCAGCGTAAAGACGACCCTCGCTCGGATCGATCTGGTCTAGGGGCAAGGAGGCTGGATCGGGGATCTCATCGGTGCCAAGCTGGTGCGCGGTGTCTGCCATGTTTTCCTCCCGAATGGCGTCGTGATGCCGAATTAGGGATTAATCCCTAGACGCCGCCGAATGGCAAGTTGCGGTTTGAATGCGAGCGGCAATTGACCTCCCATTCCCAATGCGGATAGTGACACTCGCCGACCGGGCCTCTGTGGCGGAATTGGTAGACGCGACGGATTCAAAATCCGTTTCCTTCGGGAGTGCCGGTTCGAGTCCGGCCAGAGGTACCAGACACTGTGCCAGACCAGGGCCGGACACGTCCATGACCACCACTGAGACCGAAAAGCTGACCCTTCTCGGCGCCATCGAAGCCATGGCCGCGGAAGCACCCGACGAGGGTTTAACCCTCCACGAAATTACCGACCGGTTGGATGAGCGGGCCTTCGGGGCCCTTCTTTTTGTTTTGGCTCTGCCCGTCAGTATTCCGTTTCTTTATGGCGTGCCGCAGGTCGTCGCGGTCCCCATGCTCGCCCTTGTCGCCCAGATGGTGCTCGGCCGCGCGGAGCCCTGGTTGCCAGCTTCCCTTGCGAGGCGCACGGTTGAGAAATCTGGACTTGAGCAAATGGCGCGCGGCTCCCGCAAATGGTTCGGCTGGCTTGAGCGGTTTGCTCGCCCGCGCCTGACGTTTCTCGCAAGTGCGCCGGCGGAGCGCATTATAGGGCTGTTTTTAATGGCGTTTTGCTGCTCGATCCTGATCCCGCTTCCAGCGACCAACACGATGCCGGGGATCGCTGTGGCAATTGTGAGTTTTGGTTTGTTAGCCCGCGACGGCTTGCTGATCCTGCCGGGCCTACTCCTCGGAAGCGCGTGGATCACCGGCCTGATCCTCGTCGGCGACCGGCTGACGGACGTCATCCGCACCTTCGTTTCGAATCTCTTCTAACGCGAACTGAAAAGAGACTGCGCAATCGTCGCATTGCCTAGGCAATGAGCGTTTGTCATTTTGCCGCTTGGATATGCCGACGATGACGAGACATATTGCTGGCCCAAATTGGCCGCTGATTGCCGTGCTTGCCTCGCTGGCCATGTTGGCGGGCGCACACGCTTTTGAGACGATCGGCAAAATGGCACCATGTCCCCTCTGCCTCCGGCAGCGTGATATATACTGGGGGGCAACGGCCATGGCGGTTACCGGATTGGTGCTTTGGCAACGCCAGCCCGCGCGCCGTTATCTGGTCGCGCTTGATGTGATGCTTGGGCTCGTCTTCCTGACGGGGGTGGTCGTCGCCGGCTACCATTCCGGCGTCGAATGGGGTTGGTGGACGGGGCCCGCGGGATGCTCCGGCGGCGGCGCAGGTCCGATCACGGAGATCGACTTGTCGGCCGCCCTTGATGGACGGATTGCGACAGTATCCTGCACCGAAGCGCCGTGGCGCATGTTCGGTCTCTCAATGGCGGGGTACAATACTTTGGTGTCGGCTGGATTAGCGCTGATCAGCTTTATCGCGGCGAGCGCAACGATTGGACCGGCAAGGTCCAGCGGGCCGGGGGCGCATCAGCTTTCCAGTTCAACATCCCAATAGAGATAGTCGAGCCAGGTCTCGTGTAGGAAGCCCGGCGGAAAGCGGCGACCCACTTCCTGCAACTGGTAATGGCTCGGCTGCACCGGCTTCTTTGCCGGAAACATCCCAGCTTCCTTCGGCAGACGCCCGCCTTTTTTTAGATTGCAGGGCGAGCAGGCCGCCACAATATTCGTCCACGATGTTCGCCCGCCCTTTGAGCGCGGGATCACATGGTCAAAGGTCAAATCTTCCTTTGCGCCGCAATAGACACATTGAAACCCATCCCGCAGAAACACATTGAAGCGGGTGAAGGCCGGCGGGCGATTTTGGTTCACGAACTCATGTAGCGCGATGACGCTCGGCAACCGCATCTCGAAATTGGCGGACCGAACGACACGGTCATATTCTGCAATCACTTCAACGCGGCCGAGGAACACCGCTTTGACAACATCTTGCCAGCACCAGAGCGACAGAGGGAAATAGCTGAGAGGCCGGAAATCGGCGTTCAAAACAAGTGCGGGAGCGCCCTGCGGAGGAATGGACACGATTTCAGCCATGGCGGCTTTCCCTTGGCAATTGGAAGATTTGTCTTGCTTGAGGCGTCGTGAAAGCCCGTCTCCTTCTACATTCGAGGGGAGTGTTACTGATTCCCCACGACGAGTTTATGACATTTTGGGGGGATGGCCAGCGTCAGGATGGACCAGGCACTTTATCGCGCTCTGCGTTCAGCCATCCCCACAGCAGATGCGCCGCGACGCCGCGCCAGGGCCGCCACCCCTCCGCATGGCTCGTAAACGCAGCCCTGTCCATGCGCGTCTCGGCCCCAGACAGGCGCTTGTGGGCCTCCATCAAACCGAGATCTGCCACCGGAAACGCATCGGGCTCGCCGCGCGCATAAAGCAAGAAGAGTTCGGCGGTCCAGGGCCCAATCCCCTTCACACACAATAACTCCTCGCGCGCCGCACCCATCTCGGCCGTCGCGACGCGGTCAAGGTCCAAATCGCCTGCGAGGATTGCGCCGGCGACGGATTTCAAATGCCGGATCTTTGGCCGCGATAGCCCCAGCGCGCGCAAATCGTCTTCGGTAGAGGCTTGAACCGCTTCGGCGGTCACTGTCTCCAAGGCCCCCTCGACACGCGCCCAGATCGCCGCCGCCGCCTTCACCGAAATCTGCTGGTAAGCAATCGTCTTGGCGATTGTCTCATAGGCGACGGGGCGCGAGCGCCAAACGGGCAATCCAATGGCTTCATAAGCTGCCTGAAGGGCCGGGTCGGCTCGGGAGAGATCTACGCATGCACGGACGAGAAGGTCTTCAGCTGGGGCCGTCATTGCTGACCCAGGGTCTGCGGACACAAGGCTGGGAGCGCCGGGCCGGCCGGTTGTCCCATGAACGTGACCGTCCCCGCGCGCAGCGTGATGGGGGCAAATCCCCCATCATTTGAAGCAAACCCGATCGCCGACAGGCCCGCGGCGACCTCCTCGGTCAAGAGATTGGCTGCCTCAAGCTGCCCGCGAAGCGCCTCGATCTCCTCCAACCTGAAATTGACAACACCGTCCGGTGCACAGTCCGGCAAACGAAACGAGACCTTACCCTTTGCTCCGAGTTTGACCGGGCCCCAATTGACCAAGAGCTGCGCCAGATCGAAGGCGGGATCTGGCAAAGCATATCTCGACGGATCCAGAATCCGGGCGCCGAACACGATCTCCGGATTTTCGAGTTCGAGGCGCAAACGCACAGCATCGATCTCCTCGCCCAGCCAGGGCGCTTCAATCGGGGCAGCCGGCAAGGTCGCACCGCCCAAATCCAGGGCCACCCTGTGACGCGGGTCCTCGGCGTCAGCGGCGGGCGGCGCATAGTTCACCGAAAAGTCTCGGACGCCGTAGGATCCCGTCGCAAGGACAATGTCCGCCTCGTCCAGGGAGAGCGCGAACCGTCGGATCGTCTCGCCTCGCCAGCTCAGGCTCGCAGCGGATCTGTCTCCAATGAAGGCGGTCACCGGCTCACCGCCGGGCAAGCTCAAGGCGTTCCGCCCCGGCGCCCGTCCGATCACATGCTGAAAATTCCAGGGTTGCATGACAAGTTGGAGTTTTTCGCCGCGCCAACTGATATCCGCATGGGGATTGGAGATCTCCGGCGCTTCAACTTGAAGGGCGAACCGGTAGGGAAACCCATCCACCGTCTTGGACGCATAATTGATCTCTATGCCTGCGGCGCGCTGTTCGGCGATCCATTGATCAATACCGGCGGCCAGTTGGCCCCGCATCCAAAACCAATAGGCCGAGTAGATCGCGACCAAAACGGCGCCAATCACAAAAGGAATATAGAGCCCAAGACGGGACCGCTGTGACCCTGTCTCCGCCGTCATGGCAGAACCTCAGCAAGATCAGCCCGCGCCCGGCCCTGCGCCTCCAGCCCCTCGTTGAGTAAACGTTCGCACGCTGGCTCAATCGCAGCTTCCAGTCTTTGCATGAAGTCTTCCTTCGACAGGCCCGGCGGCAACGCTGGCAGATACTCGAATATCATGCGGCCTGGTCGCCGGCGAACGCCATGGGCTGGCCAGCAAAGTCCCGCATTGTGGGCCACTGGAACGCAGGGCACGCCGAGATCCTTATACAGCGCATATACGCCAGACTTATAAGCCGGCGGCGCTCCAGGTGCGCGGCGGGTTCCTTCCGGAAAAATCAGTACCTGCCGGCCCTTGTCCGTACGCTTTCGCGCCTCTTCATACATGCGCTTGAGCGTTTTTGACCGCCCACCACGGTCGATCGGAATCATATCAGATCGGAAAGCATACCATCCGAATATCGGATACCAGAGCAGCTCTCTTTTGATGATGATGGCCGGATCAGACAGGACGAGCCACGGCGTGAACGCATCATACATGCACTGGTGTTTACTCGCGATGAGGAGGCCGCCCTCCGGAATATTTTCCAGTCCGCGATACTCGGTTTTTGCACCGATGATGAGATTAAGCGCCTGGCGGACACCGCGGATCCAGAAGCGGACCGGCTCGCGCGCGCCCGCCCGGGAAACCGCCATCCAGGGCAAGCAGAGGAAAGCGAGCACAACCATTGTGCCATAGATCCAAATCACGAAGAGGATCGAGCGCAGCACTATTGATCTCCGCCCGCGCGCGTGACGCGCCACTTGAACCATTCAACCAAGAGGCCACGCCGATTGCGTTGATTGGCGAACGGCTTAGACGGGTCAACTTCGGTGCGAACAGGATAGGCGATGAGCGCGGTCTCCGGCATCGCACGGGCTAAATGGATCAAGCTGCGGGGCAGATGGTAGTCCGACGTCACGACAATGAGCTCATCATATCCATTGAGCGCCGCCCAAGCCGCCGACTCCTCCGCGTTGCCGTGGGTGCTGGTGGCAACATATCCAAGATCAACGCAGCAGGCATAGGTTTCCGGGTCTCCGCCGGAGATCCGAATGATGTCGTTGACCGAAACGCCTCGATCGACGCCAGACACCAAAAGCCGCGAAACCGCTCCAGTTTCCACCAGCTGAACGCCCGCCGCGATGCGGTGCCCGGCCCCGCCCGTCAGCGCAATAGCACCATCCGCGGTGACGTTCTGGGGCGGCGTCATCGCCGCCGCCCGCTGGCAAAACCTCAAGAAATCATGGCTCGCCCAAGCGATCCCGGCGAGCAACAGAGCAATGAATAGTCGGCCGGCACTCATATTGTTGCTGCGAGATCCCGTAACACAGTCGCACGGGCGGCGCCGCGTGCAGCAATGGCCGCGATCACGGGTGTGGAGAAAAGGATTGCGAAATCCAAGATATCGAGGCTCAGGCGCGGCAAAAGGAAACTGCGACCATCACCGCTTCCAGCAGCCAGCACCAGAAGGGCCGCACCGCCGAGCGCTGCGAGCGCGCCCACGCTTCCGGCCTGGATCCCAAGCACCCAAAAGCGTCGCTCAAATAGGTTTGCAATAAACCGGTCTTCGGCGCCGGACAGGTGCAGCACTTCAACGATGTCCCGCCGGGCGAGCAACGCCGCATGGGTTGCGAACGCGATCACGGCAACCGCGGTCGCGCCGAGCAGGGCCACCATCGCGAACGCCGCAAGACGAATAGTCCTCAGGGTACGGCGGACATCTCCGGCCCAGTCGGAATGATCGTCAACCGCCGCCGAGATCCCTGCCTGGCCGAGAACGCGCTCAATGTCGGGACCGATGCGCCCCGCGCCTGGCCGCGCGACAACTTCCATGAGAACCGGAAGCGGTAGGCCGGCTGGAAGGCCCGCGGTCCCGAACCACGGCGTGAGCAGATCTGCCGCATCCTCACGGCTTATAAGGGTCGCCCGCTCGACCTGCGGTATGGCCGACACCAAATCCTCGGCCCGCTCAGCCGCGCGCGAGTCAACGTCACTGAGTCTAACGGTCAGCTCACCCTCGACCGCTTCGGTCCAGTCGGCGGCCGCCGTATAAGTGGACCGGGCAGAAAGCGCCGCCAAAGCGGCCAGAAAGCACAGAGCCGCAACGACAAAAAATAGCGCCGCTTCCCGCGCATCGCTGACGGGCAATAAAGGTGTTTCACCTCGGACGCGGCTCATCCGGTCGCTCCAAACTCTGCGTCACGGGCAATCAGGCCATGTTGTAAACGCAGAACCGGTTTGTCGAGTTTGCGGATCACGCTGAGATCGTGTGTCGCCACCAGCACCGTCGCGCCCAATCGCTTGTTAAGCTCCAAGAAGAGCCGCATCAGGCGGTTTCCCATTTCCGGGTCGACATTCCCCGTCGGCTCATCGGCAATCAAGAGGTCCGGCTTGCCGACAAGCGCCCTGGCGATGGCGACGCGCTGCTGCTCCCCGCCGGAAAGCGTCGCCGGGCGCGCATGCAGGCGCTCGCCGAGGCCAACCCATCGCAAGAGCTCTTCGACATCCTCGCGATAATCCTTGTCCCGCCGCCCGATTACGCGCAGCGGTAGTGCAGCATTTTCGTACGCCGTTAAGTGCTCCAGCAGTCGAAAATCTTGAAAGACCACGCCAATCCGCCGCCGCAGGGCCGATAGTTCCGCCCGTTTCAGCTGGCTCGTCCCGCGGCCGAACAGGTGCACCTCCCCCACGCTCGGTCGCATCGCCAGGTAGATTAACTTCAAGAGACTGGTTTTACCCGCGCCCGACGGTCCGGTGAGAAAGGTGAAGGATCCCTTCGCCAACTCAACGTTCAGATCCGTGAACACATCGTCAGCCGACCCATAATTCAGGCTGACACGCTCAAAGATTACGCTGGGAGCATCGAGACTGTCGAAGGTGGGACGCGTCATACTGGCCATTGTCGTCGTGAATCGCTAGATCGACTATTCCAGCGAATTGCGAGAATGTCCAAGACATGATCCTCACCTGTCCCTCCTGCGGCACGCAATATTTTGCCGAAGACTCAACCTTCGGCGATTCCGGGCGGAGCGTAAAATGTGCCGCTTGCGGGCATTCCTGGCACGTCCATGGGAAAGCGGGCCTCGAACCAGAGACGCCCGTAGCCGTTGCCGGCGGTGCCCACGAAGCCTATCGGGCAAAGGTTCGCGAGCGGCGTCAGCGCCGCAGTCAGCTGGCCGCCTCCATGGCTTGGACGACGACGGCCGGCGTTTTCGCCCTTGCCATCGCCGCGGCGGTGATTTGGCGTAATGACGTGGTGCGGGTCTGGCCAGAATCAGCCCACGCCTTCAAGGCTGCAGGGCTTGAGGTGAACCGTTTTGGACTCGATTTCGTCGACATCGAAGCCAGCCGCACATTCGATGGCACAACTCCAATCCTGACCGTCAGCGGCAGCGTCACCAATGTCAGCCGGATCGCCCAGCCCGGCTCCGGTGTTCGGATCGGACTGCGAGACGAGCTCGGGGTAGAAGTCGCCTCCCTCGTAACATCTATCGACCAACAGGAAGTGCCGCCCGGCGGCGAGGCGCGCTTCACCACACGGCTTGAAAATCCCCCCGTCGAAGCCTTCGACCTGGAGCTGTCCTTTGTCGAACCGGTTGGCGGGTTCGGACGGTTTCGCGGCGGTGGCCGGATCGCCGCCGCAGAGGAGGACACGTCAGCCGACAGCGGCGCCGACGATTTAAGTCGGATCGACGCCGCCGTTCCAGCCGTCTTACCTTCGGAGTGAGCATGGACCTTCCCCCCGGCATCTCGGAGATTCTGAGCGAGCGAGATCTGATGCGCCTGATCGACAACCTTGCTGACCGTATCGCCCCGCGCCTGATCGGCGAATGGACGGCCGTCAGCATCTTGATTGGGGCAACGCCGTTTACGACCGACCTGATGAAAGCCCTCGCCCGGCGCGGCGTTCATCCCGTACTCGATGTCCTCTGGCTTGAAAGCTATAAAGACGCCCATGAAAGCTCCGGCCGCGTCACCGTACGAGCCGACCTATCGCGCCCGGTGAAAGAGCGCGGCGTTCTGATCATTGATGACGTCTTCGACACGGGCCGGACACTGGCCTTTGCAAAGACCCATGTCCTCGCCAAGGGCGCCCGCGAGGTGTTCACCTGTGCCCTCGCCCGTAAGCCCTGGGCCCCGACAGGAGCGACGGGCGTCGACGCTTTCGCCTATGATGCCCCTGGTAAGTTTCTTGTCGGCTACGGCATGGATGATGCTGGAAAGTATCGCGGCTTGCCATTCATTGGCGCAGTTGAATAAAAGGCCGCCCCCAAAGGGACGGCCTTTCAAAAGTGCTACTCTACAAAGTCTTTGAATTAAGCGACGGCGAACGTTGCACGCTTCTTACCGGCGGCTTCGTGCTCTCTCAGCCAGATTGGTGTGCGCCCGCGGCCGGTCCAGGTCGCGCCCGTTTTCGGATCACGGAACTTGATGTCGGCCTTGCGGCGACGGCGCACCGTCGACTTCGTCGCAGCCCGCGCCTTACGCGGTGCGGCAGGTTTCGCAGAAGATTTCACAGAAGGTGTCGCAGTAGGTTTCACAGCGGGGCGTACGACCGGACGCGTCGCGGCCAACGGTCTTAATTGGGCCACTTGCTCTTCCAGACGCGCGACTTCGCGTGCGGCGGCTTTTGCGATTTCAGCTTCGAGCTCAACTTTGAGAACAAGCAACTCGTCGAGCGACAGGGATTTGATTTTGATTTTTGCAGGCATGATAGGTCTCCAGAACTTACGCGGCGAGGTCTGTTCTAAAGCCCATTGATTACCAGCCCCCCAATAATTCCCTTCTGAAAAGTAAGGATTACGGAATTTCGGCATACGGACCTATAGGTGGGGATTGGTCAAAAAATAAACCCTCCGCCCAAGGACGGAGGGTTTGATTGTTTGACACCACGGCAGAATTCTAGAGCGATTCAATTAGCTCCGGAACGGCCTTGAAGAGATCCGCCACCAGTCCGTAATCCGCGACCTGGAAAATTGGCGCTTCCTCATCCTTATTGATCGCGACAATAATCTTGGAGTCCTTCATACCGGCAAGGTGCTGGATGGCCCCAGAAATACCCACGGCAACATAAAGTTCCGGCGCAACGATCTTACCCGTCTGGCCAACTTGATAATCATTGGGGGCATATCCCGCATCGACTGCCGCGCGCGACGCCCCAACGGCGGCACCGAGTTTATCGGCCAGCGGCTCGATAAACTTCCGGAAGTCCTCTTCTGAACCAAGAGCCCGACCACCGGACACAATGCGCTTCGCTGCTGTCAATTCGGGGCGATCGGATTCCGTCATCTCTTCGGAGACAAATTCGGATTTCAATTCGCCGAGATCTGGCGAAATCGCCTCAACCGCAGCAGACCCGCCAGTCCCGGCCGCCTCAAACGCGGTCCCGCGGACTGTGACGACCTTTTTGGCATCCGACGACGTCACCGTCATAATAGCATTGCCGGCATAAATCGGGCGGACAAATGTGTCCGGCCCTTCGATGCCGACAATGTCTGACAACTGCGCGACATCGAGTTTCGCCGCGATACGTGGCGTCACATTTTTGCCCATCGTCGTCGCCGGGGCGAACAGCGCGTCATAGCCATCCATCAGCGGTAGGATGACCGCCTCCATGGCCTCAGCGAGTTGCTTATTTAGCGGCCCAGCATCCGCGTGGAGGACTTTTCTAACGCCGTCGATTTGTGCAGCGGCCTCTGCGACCGAACCGGCGCCTTCGCCGGCGACAAGAACATCAACGTCGCCGCCAAGCGCTTTCGCAGCCGTCACAGTCTTGTGCGTCGCGTCGCTCAGTTCAGCATTATTATGGTCGGCGATAACGAGAACGGCCATTAGATCGCTCCTGCGGTTTTGAGTTTCGAGACAAGCGTCGAGACATCTTCGACTTTCTCACCGGCTTCGCGAACAGGCGGCTCGGTGACCTTCATAACCGTAAGGCGCGGTGTGATATCAACGCCGAAGTCTTCCGGCGTCTTTTCGTCAATTGGCTTCTTCTTCGCCTTCATAATGTTTGGAAGCGAGGCATAACGCGGCTCGTTCAAGCGAAGATCCGTGGTGATAATCGCCGGCGCTTGTAGCGCAACCGTTTGCAGACCGCCATCGACTTCGCGGGTGACATGGATTGTGCCATCCTCTGTTTTCACCTCGGACGCGAATGTCCCTTGGGGCCATCCAAGCAAAGCGCCGAGCATCTGGCCGGTTTGGTTTGAATCGTCGTCGATCGCCTGCTTTCCGAGGATCACGAGGTCCGGGCCTTCCTCAGCGACGATTTTCGTCAGGATTTTAGCGACAGCGAGCGGCTCAACCGTCTCGTCGGTTTTCACAAGAATGCCGCGATCGGCGCCCATGGCCAATGCCGTGCGCAGTGTTTCGGTTGCCTGTTGCGGACCAACAGAGACAGCCACGATTTCCGTCACCGTGCCGGCTTCTTTCATCCGCACGGCTTCCTCGACGGAGATTTCGTCGAAGGGGTTCATGGACATTTTCACGTTGGCGAGGTCGACGCCCGTTTGGTCGGACTTCACGCGCGGCTTCACATTATAATCAATCACCCGCTTGACGGGGACGAGCACCTTCATCGACTGGCTCCGGATCTGGGCATTCCCGCAGGAACACCACGTTCATTGGTCGTTAGAATAAAATTTTTTCTACTCCACAATTGCTATGGTGGCGACCCCACGCGGTCAAGCTTTACGTTGACGTTCGCGTCAATTTAACGCTGGGACATCATGCATATTCGCATGGGTTCGCAGCCGGACCTTCGCCCAGGCATGATTGTCAGCGCGCATAGAATGCGGGAGCTTTCGACCAAAGGGCCTTGAGGAGACTGTCATGCGCGGTGCTGTCATTTTGGCGTCGATCTGTGCGGGTCTCCTTCTGCTCCTGGTCTACGCCCGCGCACCCACGGCACCGCGTGCCAATGACCGCATTGCGGAAGACAATCTGGCCATCGCAGATGGCGCCGTAGACGGGTTTCTTGGCGAATGGACGGGCGATTTACGGGTCCGCCGAGACCTCTCTCTGCCGCTGATCCTAAGACTTTCGCAATCGAACGAACGGTTCGACATTCTGCTGGACAGCCCGGATCAAGGCATGTTCGCGTTAGAGGGCGACCTGATCGAAATCGATGGAGCATTCATCGGCGTGGCATTCACCGCCATCGGTGCAAGTCTTCGTCTCCAATTGGACGAGAACGTATTGGCCGGCGACTACATCCAGGGCGGCGTTTACAATCTGGAGCTAACCCGCGCCGGCTAGTGCTCCAGCCATGGAATCTAGCGATTGGCGCCAGGCACCCATTTTATGTCGCTACGGCCATCATCATTCGCAATCCGCCCCGCCGCAAACAGCCAATCGGAAAGCCGATTGATGTAAGAGAGGGCATCCGCGCTTACGATTTCATCCTCCAGCATGCTGAGATACGCAATCTCTCGCTCCGCCCGCCGACAGAGGGTTCGTGCGACATGCAATTGTGCCGCAAGGGGAGATCCGCCCGGCAGAATGAAACTATCCAGCGGCTCGAGCCGTTCGATCATCTGGTCGATTTCGGCTTCGAGACGCTCGGTTTGCGCCGGGACGATGCGCAAGGGCTCCCACTCCATTTTTTGACCGCGATCGGGCGTCGCCAGGTCAGCGCCGAGATCGAACAGGTCGTTCTGAACCCGCCGCAAGCCCGCCAAAAGGTCTCCGTCCGCATGGACCGCCGCAACCCCGAGGGCCGCATTCGTCTCGTCCACTGTGCCATAGGCGCCGACCCGCGCATGGTACTTCGCCACCGGTTCTCCGGTGGACAAACGCGTGTGTCCGCCATCGCCGGCCTTGGTGTAAATCTTGTCGAGCTTAACCATGGATTTAGCCGCCAAAGCTGATCGCGCCCGCCGCCACACCCATGGCCACGAGGATCATGATCGCAACCGCCTGGATGCCGATCCGCCACCGCATCAACATATTGGACCGCGACGCCTGCCGCTCATCGCGACGCGTCAGATTGATTATCCCGAGGGCCAACACGACCAACAGACCGGCCGCCGCGATGTATAAAAGGATCGAAAGAACCTGTTCCATGAAGACTGACTTTCGTTTTTCGGCCCCCTCTTATGGAGACTTTTTGGCTAACTGTCATGCGGCGAACCGGCACGTCCGGCACCGCAGCGCTGTTGCGCCCGCGCACCAGTTTTTCATTTTTGTGACGGATTCCCTCCGATGACTGGCATGTCCGCTTGTCCCGCGCTTTGCGACACGACTAAGTCAGACCAAATCGTTAACGGGAAAGGGACAAACCCCCATGGCCACTATTCGCACCTGGCTTACTGTCACTGTTGGAAGTGCCGCGCTCGCGCTGGGCGCCGGAGCCCCCCTCGCCGCCGCGCAGGAAACCGACGACGCTTCAAACCTTGCTTTTGATCCGGTGCTGGTCACGGCCACAAAGCGCGCTGAGAATATCCAGGACGTCCCCGTCTCCGTCACGGCCCTGTCAGAAGAAACGCTCGATCTCTTCGGCGGCGCAGGCGACGATATTCAGTTCTTGTCCGCGCGCGTCCCCAGCGTGATTATTGAAAGCTCGTTCGGCCGGATCTTTCCGCGCGCCTATATTCGCGGCCTCGGCAATACCGATTTCGACTTCAACGCCTCGCAGCCGGTCTCCTTCGTTTATGACGAAGTGGTTTATGAGAATCCCGTCCTAAAAGGCTTCCCGGTTTTCGACGTGGAACAGGTGGAGGTTCTACGCGGCCCGCAAGGCACCCTGTTTGGACGGAACACCCCGGCCGGTATCTTGAAGTTCGACAGTGTGAAGCCCGGCGATGAGCTCGATGGCTATGCCCGCCTCGCCTATGGCCGTTTTAATGCCTTCCAAGCCGAAGGCGCTGTCGGCGGCCCGGTGACCGATTGGCTCTCCGTGCGCGCCTCGGCTCAGTATCAACGCCGCGACGACTTCATCGACAATGTGGCTGTCGGAGAGGAAGGCGACGCCGGCGGCTTTGACGATTTCGCCTACCGCGTGCAGGCCCTGATTGAGCCGACCGAACAATTTAGCTGGCTCCTCAACGCCCATGGCCGTGTGCTCGACGGCGGACAAGTTAGCTTCCAGGCGAACGCCCTGACCGTCGGTGAAGGCGGCGCTGTGGATGGCTTTGACCGGACCGTCTCGTTTGCGGACGCCGGCGCCGATAGCGAACTCGACACCGATACGTTCGGGATCACCTCAAAAGCCGAATACGACTTTGGCGGCGCCACGCTGACCTATGTTTTTGGGTATGAGCGGGCTGAGACCTTTTCCCGCGGCGATGTCGATGGCGGCTTTGGCGCCATCTTCTTCGGTCCGCAATCGGGCCTAACCGGCCCCCTCGCCCAGCTCGATGATGGCGTTCTGTTCACCTCAGATGCCTTCCCGGATGGATTTGCGCCGCTTTTCCCGGCAGAGACAGCCGACTCGATCGACAATCTCGACCAGTTCACCCACGAAGTGCGCTTGTCAAACGGCGCCGATGAGCGGTTCGATTGGACCGTCGGCTTCTATTACTTCGACGAAGACCTGACGATTGGCTCCTTCAACTTCGACACGCTTGCCGGCGGCGCACCGAACGGAACAGCGATCCAAACGCAGGAAACTGAGTCGATCGCCGTCTTCGCGTCCGCTTCATACGAATTGACCGACCGTCTCACGATTGGTGGCGGCATTCGCTGGTCTGACGATGAGCGTGACTTTGTCGGCGAACGGATCCTGGCGATCCAGCCGCCGGCCGGCCCCGGCACCTTGCTTGACCCGATCGCCGTGGAGGTTGGCGACGATGATCTCAGCTGGGACGTGAACGCCGTCTATGCCGTCAATGACGACATTAACTTGTTCGCCCGAATTGCACGCGGTTTCCGCGCCCCGTCGATCCAAGGTCGCCTTCTCTTCGGAGACGTTGTCACGACCGCTGATTCTGAAACCCTCACCTCCTATGAAGCGGGCCTCAAATCGACGCTTCTGGATGGACGCGTCCGCTACAATCTGACGGGCTTTTTCTACGAGATCGACGACCAGCAGCTCACGGCCATTGGCGGCGCCGGCAATTTCAACCAGCTCCTCAACGCAGACCAAGGCCAAGGCTACGGCATCGAAGCGGAACTCGATATCATCCTGACCGAGCACTTGACCCTCTCATCCGGTTTCTCCTGGAACGAAACGGAGATCCAGGACGAAGACCTGACGGCCGGGATATGTGGCTCGCCGTGTACCGTTCTTGATCCAACAATTGTCGACAATGGCGTCACCCTCGCCCTGATCGACGGCAACCCCTTCCCGAACGCTCCCGAATTCATCGGCAATTTCGTGCTGTCCTATGAGCGCCCCGTCTTCGCTGGCGACATGTTCTTCGTCACGGATTGGGCGATCCGATCTGAGGCCAATATCTTCCTGTACGAATCTGAAGAGTTCAGAAGCGAAGCCTTTGCCGAGGGTGGACTTCGCCTCGGCTATCGCCAGGACCGATGGGAAGCCTCAGCGTTCGGGCGCAACATCACGGGCGTCAACGGCGTTGTGAGCGCGATCGACTTCAACAACTTCTCTGGCATCTTCAATCAGCCGGCCACCTGGGGCATCGAGGTGAAATTCACCTACTAAAGTCCCAGATCCCCATCATTCGAAGAGCCCGTCTCAACCGATTGAGGCGGGCTTTTTCTTGGGGTCAGCTACGCCAGCGCAGCGTGCGCGGCTCAATGGGATTGGCAAACGCCCGCGCCTCGCGGCATGCCGCCGTCCACTCCCGTTTGAGGGTTTGGTACCACTTCGCCTGGACATCGATATCGTCGATCCAAAGCATCGCTTTCTGATGCGCCATGCCAAGGTTTTGAAGATCGACCATATCGCCGTCCTGGTCGAGAAACTTACGGCCCGCCTGTTTCAGGATTGGGATCGCCAAATTGAGCAATGGCGCGCCCGTCCACCAGGTGAGCTGTACAATCTCCGTGTGTTTTGGGGCTTGCGGCGTAAGGCATGTCAGGGTGACGAAACGCGCTCTGTCATTCTCAACAATCTCCCAGCGAAACCCTGGCAGTTGGAACACGATCTCCGTCGTCACATCGCCGCCAAAGACAATCCGATAAGGAAGAGAATTGGACGATGGCGCATGCCGCGCAATGGCCCAGCCCCGCTCCCGGGGCTCAAAATCCTTGGACTTCGCTTTCAACCCGGCCGAGGGCGGACGCCACCACCATTGGGAGTGGACAAATGGCACATGGGCTGGATCCATTAATCCAACCACGGCGTCATCGATATGGGCGTTGAACGTACGATTAAGCGCGAATTTCGGCTCGCCAGGCAGGGCACCGAAATCCGGCGGCGGCACACCAACCTCATTCGGTCTGCGTGCATCGCCGGACACATAAATGAAAATCATGCCGTTCTGTTCGTCGACCGGATAGGTCCTGACCAGCACGCGTGACGGATCAAAGTCCTGATCGTCCAGTAGCGATGGCATCAGCCGGCAAACGCCATCAATCCCGAATCGCCAGCCATGATAGGGGCACTCGACGGTATCCGCGCCCGCCGTTTGCACCTGTCGCCCTTCGGAGAGGGGCACGAGCCGATGCGGACAGATATCGCGCAGTGCAAAGACCTCACCCTGCCCGGTCCGTCCAATGAGGACAGGCTCACCAAGTATCATCTTACGGATTTGCTTACCCGGACGGATCTCCTCCGAGAGACCCCCAAAATACCAGCAATCGGTCAAAAACCCCTCCGGGGTTTGACCTGCGCCCGACGTCAAATGAGGTTCGGTATCCGCCATGACAGAACTCTATGCCGCAAGCCGGCAGTCAGAAAAAGCTGTTAATCTGCGGACACATGAATTGCAGCGCCGACCGGGAATCCCCGGAAAATATGTGCGAATCTGATATCCTTTGCGCATTTTCCACCTTAGATTTGGGGGTGTCGAGGGTGGTAAAAACAGGACGGCTAGGAGCCTCCGATGGTGAAGCAACTCGTTTATCGAAGCAGAAGTGTCGTAAATGTCACCCCCGACATCGTGGGCGATATTCTCGTCACCGCGCGTCGCAACAATGTGCGATTTGCGATCACTGGGCTGCTGCTCTATGGCGAGGGCATCTTCATGCAATTGCTTGAAGGCGCCCCAGGCGATGTCGATGAGATCTACGGACGCATCCGGCGTGATTTGCGCCATGTCGACGTCCAAAACCTTTACACTGGATATGCCGACAGTCGGGCCTATCCGGACTGGCAAATGGCCTGCCGGCCACTTCATCCGGCCCATCCCGCCGATGACATCTTCACGCTCGCGACAGATATTCTGGATCAGCATGATGAACCAGCGCCGATCGACGTGGGGCAATTCATGAAAACCTTCTATCGCGGTGTCATCCCAACGCCGCCGCCAGATCCAGCCGATATGAATTGACACCAGTCCGCAATGGCAACAGCCAATCCATCTGGATTGGTATAATTCTTTTTCGTTTTTTAAAAAACTTAGGCTGCCCCAGACGCTATATCGAGCGACTGAGACAGCCAGAAAAGAAACCACTCGGCCCAGATCTGCAAATCCGAGCATCGTATAATGGGTTCAAATCTAGTTGACGCAGAAAAATTTGCCGCGAGAAGGTTGAGATCATGGCGGCGCCCCACCTAGGTGGGATTAAAGCGTCAATTTCGATCGGGCAGTACTTGCCCAGAGGGTCGGGTGTCCTAAGCCCGAAACACTCCTGAACTGACGCGATAGTTGCAGGCTAGAAGTTGAAACGCTTTCGAGTTCTCTCCAAAAATTCCAAGAATCGCGAAGTTTTTGCTGAATATGACGCTTGTCATAACTCAACACGAGTTTCCGTTACTTGTGCCGCCATTTGCCACGCAAAGTAAGAATCTGATATATCT